>JAAZLF010000538.1 GCA_012799425.1 Actinomycetales bacterium
ACCGTCCAGAACCCTTCGAGGCCGGGCGTATAGGCCTTCGTGAAGGTGATCAGCTGGAAGCCCAGCGCATTGTTGAGCTTGGTCGCGATGATCATGAGCAGCACGCCGCCGACGAAGGTCGGAGTCGAGATGAGGATGAACGAGCTGTAGGAGATGATCTGGTCGGAGGCCTTGTACTGGCGCACCGCACCCCAGACGCCCGCGGCGACGCCCACCAGGGCGGCCAGCAGCGAGCCGATGATCAGCAGGCGCAGGCTCACGCCCGAACGGCCGAGCCACTCCTGTTCCCAGAACTTGAGCCAGACGCCCGGGTCGCCGAGCATCTGCACGACCACCGACTGGTTGGACGAGTCCGTGCCCAGCTTCTCGGTGAACGGGGCGGTCACGAAGTTCTCGATCCACCACCAGGTGCGCAGCAGCACCGGATCCTTGTCGTTCACACCCTGGGCGCTGAGGATCGCATCGATCGATGCCTCGTCGAGCGGAGGGTTGCGGCCGAGGTAGCGGTTGCGCGGCCGGAAGAAGGAGCTGGCGGCGATGTAGGCGAAGACGGTCGCGAGCCCCGTGAGGATGGCGTAGTTCACGAACCGTCGCAGGATGTACTTCGTCACCGGGCGACTCCTTCGGCCCTCAGGCCTCTGGCTACTGCGCGTCCGAGGGGATTCGCGAGCCCGGAAGGGAGGCTCGAGTCGGAGAGGTGCAGCACTGGGATTCCTCACATGATCAGTTCATATGCCTCGTCGTGGGAGGCACGGCACCGAACACCGCGTTGTGTGTCGGTCCCAGAACTGTAGATCACCACACATGGTGCTGGACGCGTGTCAGAGCCGTCATGACCGAATCGTTACTCTCCGGTGTTCGAGAGCTCGCGCAGGTGCCGATGGAGGGTCCGGCGGTCGATCGCGCGGATCGGGGCGGCCTCGGGATCCTCGTGCCTCGCCCGGTCCACGAGGTCCTGCAGCGGGGCGCTCAGCGGCGGGGCCTGCGGGTCCAGCTCGCGCTCGGCGGCGATGTCGGCGAGGGTCCGAGCGAGGGTCCGCGCCGTCATCCGCCGGTGCGGCTGGGCGCCGTGGATCATGTCCTCGAGGCGGCGCACGCGGATGTCCTGGCCGTGCGGCAGCGCGTAGTCGACATCGAGGTCCAGCGGCGGGCTGTCCAGCTGATCGGCGCGGGACGGCTCCAGGCGCAGCAGCCAGATCGCCGCCCCGGTCGCAAGACCGGCGGCCACCATGGTCGGCAGCGACAGGTGAAGCCCGGCCAGAGCGCACGCTGCGACGACAGCGAGCGCGGCCGCGGCCCCGACCACGGCGTGGAGCAGCAGCGACCTCAGCCCGGCGCTCACCGCTGCCGCTCCTCGAGCTGAGCGGCGAGCAGGTCCAGCCGGGCCAGGGCCTCGTCCCGATCCGTCTCGGCCAGAGGCTCGTCGTCGAAGAGCGCACGCCGGTACAGATGGGCCAGCCGGTCCAGCGCCTCCCGGTCGATCGAGAGCGAGCCGAGCACGGTGACCACGAACTCGAAGGTGGTCTGGGCCGGATCGCGCCGGATGCCGGCGCGGGCGATCGCGGCCTCGAGCGCGAGCCAGGCCGAGACCACCGCGTCCTGGGCATCGCTGTCCGTGATGAGCCGGGCGCGGGCGTCGGCGAGGGCGGTGCGCGCCTGCTCGAGCGAGAGGTCCACGTCCGGTACGTCCTCCGCCTCCTCGCGCGGCGGGCGGGCGAGGGAGCGCATGCGCACCACCAGCCACAGCAGCACCAGGGCGGCCGCGACGGCGGCGATCACCACCAGGACGGTGGCGGCGACGCGCGGGCCCGCACCGCTCTCCTCCCGGGGCGGCACCGTGTACACGCTCCAATCGGGCTCGGAGTACTCCTCGGAGGCATCCTCCGGCTGGAACGGCTCCGGCTCGCTGACCTCTCCGACCTCGACCAGCGGGCCGCGCTCCGCGGCCGAGCCGAGCGCGACCAGCCCGAGCGCTCCCAGCGCCGCGATCAGCAGCAGCGCTGCGAGGCTGCGGCGGGCACGGCGCCGCGCGGCGCCGGTGTCCTCGGCGGCGAGCTCGGGCGGGGCGGGAGCCTGCGTCATGAGGACTCTGCGGCGTCGCGGTGCGGGGAGGCGACGATCACCGACTGCTCGCCGGCGACCCGGGTGAGGATCAGCGTCGCGGAGCCGTCCCCGAAGCGGCGCGGTCGCAGCTTCCGCCGCAGCTCCTCGGGCTCCACGGCGGTCCCGCGCTTCTTGATCTCGAGCACCCCCAGGCGATGCTCCCGCAGGTAGGAGGTGAGGCGCTTGATGCCGAAGGGCATCACGTCGAGCACGGTGTAGCCCTTCACGAAGGGGGAGGCGACCTGGTGGTCCGAGGTGAGGTAGGCGATGGTCGGGTCGAGGGTGCGGGCCTCGAGATCCGCTGCGACCCGACCCAGCAGCCGGGCCCGGAGCAGAGCGCCGTCCGGCTCGTACAGGTGCGCCCCGACTGGCCCGGGCTCCGGATCCCCGGGCGTCTCGGCGGTGCGGTCGAGGCGATGGGCGCCGGTGCGGTCCACCACCAACGCGGAGGCGGCGACCCCGTCGGCCGCCAGCGGCCCGCACCACATCGTCGCCTCGAGCACCTGGCCGTGCCAGGACAGCCACTGCACCTCTGCCTCGTCCGGGAGCGCGTCACGGTCCACCGCGGGGCCGAGCTTCGCCCCCAGCGGACCGAGCGCGCCGCCGCCGAGGCGGCGGGCCAGCTCGAGCACCGCCGAGACGGGTGGCGAGTAGTCCTCCGGATCGTGCAGCCGGCGCGAGCCCGCACGGGTGGGGCCGCGACGGGCCGGATCCATCCAGATGCCCTCGGTGGTGGCGGGGTCGTGCTCCTCGGCGGTGCCCAGCTGTGCGGAGGCGGTGGGGAAGGGGCGCAGGTTCATCGTCGCGACCGCCACCGCCACGGGGTCACGATCCACCGCGCGCACCTCGAGGCCGAGCCCGGCCAGGGCCATGGCGTCGCCGCCGATCCCGCAGCCCAGATCGGCGACCGAGGAGATCCCCGCCCGCCGGAAGCGGCGGGCGTGCACAGCGGCCACCGGGAGGCGGGTGGCCTGCTCCAGACCGTCCGGAGTGAACAGCATCGTCGAGGCGAACTCGCCGAACTTGTCCGCGGCGCGCGCCCGCAGCCGGGACTGGGTCATCACCGCGGAGACGAGCTCGGGGGAGTGCCCCGCCTCGCGCAGCGCCGTGCTGCGGCGCAGGACGTCCTCCTCCTCGTAGGGAGGGAGCGAATCCAGCAGGTCGAGCCCGCCCGGGTGGAGCACCGGCTCCACCGCCTTCGCGGCATCGCTGTCGGCGGTCATCGGAGCGGCCATGCGGGCGAGACTACCCGTTCCCGTGCTCTCCGCGGCGAGTTGATCGGGCTCACGCCCGCACGTCGATGACGAGCTTGCCGCGGGTGTGGCCCTCCTCGAGGAGGCGGTGGGCGTCGGCGATCTCGGCCAGCGGCAGCACCCGCGAGGCCTCGAGCGGGTACCGGCCCGAGCGCATCCCCCGGACCAGCTGGTCCAGGCGGTCGCGGCCGGGGACGATCGCCGGGATCGCGGCCCGGATGCCGCGGTCGCGGGCGGGGGAGAGGTCGGCGAGCGTGGGCAGCGGGACCACGATCCCTCCCGGCTTCACGATCTCCAGGCTCGGCGCGAAGGTCTCGAAGTAGTGGGTGTCCAGCACGACGTCCACGCCCTCGCCGCCGGTCTGCTCCCGCACCACCTGCGTCCAGTCGACCTCGTCGTAGGGGATCGGCTCCGCGCCCAGCTCCCGGATCCGCTCCGCGTTGGCCGCCCTGCCGGTGGCCCAGACCCGGCTCGCCCCC
>JAAZLF010000539.1 GCA_012799425.1 Actinomycetales bacterium
CGATCGCCACGACGCACATCGTGATGGAGTACACCGACCGCCCCGGCATCGTGGCGATCTACGGCCGCGAGTTCGGCGAGGCCGGCATCAACATCGCCGGCATGCAGGTCTCCCGCGCCGGCAGCCGCGGCGCCGAGGCCCTCGTGGTCCTGGACCTCGATGAGTCCGTCGACCGCGAGTTCGCCGACGAGCTGGGCGCCGCCATCGACGCCCGCTCGATCCACGCCGTCGACCTCGTCTACTGATCGTCCCCCGAAGAACCGGAGTCCTGTCATGAGCACCCCCAGCGCCTCTGCCGCCCCGTCCGTCCTGAAGCTCGCCGTCATCGAGGGCGACGGCATCGGCAAGGAGGTCGTCCCTCAGGGACTGCGCGCCCTGCGCGCCGCCCTCGAGCCGGTCGGCGTGGACGTCGAGACCACCGACTTCGATCTCGGCGCGGGCCGCTGGCACCGCACCGGGGAGACGCTCACCGACGAGGACATGAGCCGTCTGGCCGAGCACGATGCGATCCTGCTGGGCGCTGTCGGCGATCCGGGCGTGCCCTCGGGCGTGCTCGAGCGCGGCCTGCTGCTGAAGCTGCGCTTCGCCTTCGACCACTTCGTGAACCTCCGCCCCACCAAGCTGTTCCCCGGGGTGCCCTCGCCCCTGGCCGATCCCGGTGAGATGGACTTCGTGGTGGTGCGTGAGGGCACCGAGGGGCCGTACGTCGGCAACGGAGGGTCGCTGCGCACCGGCACCGAGCTCGAGGTCGCCACCGAGGTGTCGCTCAACACCGCGGTGGGCGTGGAGCGCGTGGTCCGCTACGCCTTCGAGCAGGCCGAGCGCCGCAGCCGGAAGCTCACGCTCGTCCACAAGCACAACGTGCTGGTCCACGCCGGTCACCTCTACCGCCGCATCGTCGAGCAGGTCGGGGCCGAGCATCCGGACGTCACCGTGGATTACGCCCACGTGGACGCGGCGATGATCTACCTGGCCACCGACCCCTCCCGCTTCGACGTGATCGTCACCGACAACCTCTTCGGCGACATCGTCACCGACCTCGCCGCGGCAGTCGGCGGCGGCATCGGCCTGGCCGCGAGCGGCAACATCAATCCCACCGGCGCGTTCCCCTCGATGTTCGAGCCCGTGCACGGCTCGGCCCCGGACATCGCGGGCAGGGACCTCGCCGATCCCACCGCGACCGTCCTCTCGGTCGCGCTGCTGCTGGATCACCTGGGCCATCTCGAACCGGCCGCTGCGGTGCGCGCCGCGGTCGAGAACGACCTCGCCGCCCGTGCCGGCTCCGAGGAGCTCTCCGCCCGGGGGACCACGCAGATCGGCGACGCCCTCGTCGCCGCGATCTCCGGGCGCTGAGCTCGGACCCTGCCCCACTGACCTTCACCATTGCACTGAGGAGAATCCCGTGAGTGCGCTCGACTTCACCCAGACCAGCACCACCCGTCGTGTCGGCGACGACGAGCGCGCTCAGATCCTCGCCGACCCGGGCTTCGGCCAGCACTACACGGACTTCATGGCCCACGCCCGGTGGACCGCCGAGGGCGGCTGGGGCGCGGCGGAGGTCATCCCCTTCGGCCCGCTGCAGCTCTCGCCGGCGGCGGCGGTGCTGCACTACGGCCAGGAGATCTTCGAGGGTCTCAAGGCCTTCCGGCATGCCGACGGCTCGGTGTGGACGTTCCGCCCCGAGGCCAACGGTGAGCGCCTCCAGCGCTCCGCCCGCCGCCTCGCGCTGCCCGAGCTGCCGATCGAGGACTTTCTCGCCTCGCTCGCTGCCGTGACCGTGGCGGACGAGCCCTGGGTGCCGGAGGCGACCAGCGAGGAGTCGCTGTACCTGCGGCCCTTCATGTTCGCGAGCGAGGAGTTCCTGGGTGTGCGCGCCTCGCGCACCGTGGACTACTACGTGATCGCCTCTCCGGCCGGTCCGTACTTCCCGCGCGGCGTGCAGCCGCTGATCGTCTGGATCACCGATGAGTACGCGCGGGCGGGGGCGGGCGGCACCGGCGCCGCGAAGTGCGGCGGCAACTACGCCTCCTCGCTGCTGGGCAAGAACGAGGCGGCCGAGCACGGGGCCGACGAGGTGCTGTTCCTGGACTCCGAGACCCACACCAGCATCGATGAGCTCTCCGGGATGAACGTCTTCGCGATCACCCGGGACGGCCGGCTGCTCACCCCGGCCCTGACCGGCTCGATCCTCGAGGGGGTCACGCGCCACTCGATCCTGCGGCTGGCCCAGGACCGCGGCCTCGAGGTGGCCGAGCAGCGCCTGGTCATGAGCGAGGTGCTCGAGCAGGTCAGCAGCGGCGAGATCACCGAGATGTTCGCCTGCGGCACCGCCGCGGTCATCAACCCGATCGGCGAGTTCCGCGCCCACGGCGGCTCCTGGACCGTGGGCGAGGGCGGCTCCGGCGAGATCACCCTCGCCCTGCGCAAGGAGCTCACCGATATCCAGTACGGCCGGATCCCGGACCGTCACGGCTGGCTGACCCGACTGGTGTGAGGACGCGATGACCACTCCAGCGACCCGAGCGACCGCTCCCATCCCTTCGTTCCACCTCTACGACACGACCCTGCGCGACGGCTCCCAGCAGGAGGGGCTGACGCTCTCGGTCGCGGACAAGCTGGCGGTGGCCCGCCACCTCGATGAGCTCGGCGTGACCTACATCGAGGGCGGGTGGCCCGGCGCCGTCCCCCGGGACACGGAGTTCTTCGCCCGCGCGGCGGACGAGCTCGAGCTGCGGGGCGCCCGGCTCGCGGCCTTCGGCGCCACGCGCAAGGCCGGAGTCCCGGTGCAGGAGGATCCTCAGGTCGCGGCGCTGGTGGACTCCGGCGCGCCGACCATCACGCTCGTCGCCAAGTCCGATCTGCGCCATGTCACCGGTGCCCTGCGCACCACCGCCGAGGAGAATCTCGCGATGGTGCGCGAGACCATCGAGCACCTGGTGGGGCTGGGGCGCGAGGTCTTCCTGGACGCGGAGCACTTCTTCGACGGTTTCGTCCACGACGCCGGCTACACGACCTCGGTGCTGCTGGCCGCCCACGAGGCCGGTGCCGGGGTGCTGGTGCTGTGCGACACCAACGGCGGGATGCTCCCGCATCAGGTGACCGAGATCGTCGAGGACCTGCGGGAGCGGCTGAGAGCCGCCGGTGCGGGGGACGCCCGGCTCGGCGCGCACACCCACAACGACACCGGCTGCGCGGTAGCGAACGCGCTCTCGGCGGTGCGGGCCGGGATCACCCACGTCCAGGGCTGCATCAACGGGTATGGAGAGCGCACCGGCAACGCGGACCTCGTCACCCTGATGGCGGATCTCCAGCTGAAGATGGGCATGGAGCTGGTCCCCGCCGAGACCCTCGAGGAGACCACCCGCATCTCCCACGCGATCGGCGAGATCGTGAACATGTCGGTGAACCCTCGCGCCCCGTACGTGGGGGCCAGCGCCTTCGCCCACAAGGCGGGCCTGCACGCCAGCGCGATCCGGGTGGATCCGGACCTCTACCAGCACACCGATCCCAAGGCCGTGGGCAACGACATGCGGATGATCATCTCCGACATGGCCGGCCGCGCCTCGATCGAGCTCAAGGGCCGGGAGCTCGGTTTCGACCTGGCAGGCGATCCCGAGCTGCTCTCGAGCCTGGCGGCGAGGATCAAGCAGCGCGAGGCGATCGGCTACTCCTACGAGGCCGCCGACGCCTCCTTCGAGCTGCTCCTGCTGGACCAGCTGGGGCAGGCCCCCAGCTATTCGACCGTCGAGTCGTGGCGCGCCACCTCGCAGCTGGGCCGGGACGGGACCCTCGAGAGCGAGGCCACCGTGAAGCTGCTCGCCGACGGGGAGGGCCCGCACCAGCGGAAGGTCGCCATCGCGGAGGGCAACGGCCCGGTCAACGCGCTGGACCTCGCCCTGCGTGAGGCGCTGCGTGAACGGTACCCCGAGGTGGACGACTTCGAGCTGAGGGACTTCAAGGTGCGCATCCTGGACGCGCATCACGGCACCGATGCCACCACCCGGGTGCTCGTGCGCACCACGGGCCGCGGGCTCGAGTTCCAGACCGTGGGCGTGGGCCCGAACGTCATCGAGGCCTCCTGGGAGGCGGTCTACGACGCGTACACCTATGGGCTGTACAAGTCGGGGGTCTGAACCCGAGCCCCGGGATCCTGCTTCCCGTGGTCCCCGGCAGGGCACGAGAGCTACTCTGAGGCCATGACGACGTACGTGCTGACCGCCATCGGTGATGACCGTCCCGGGCTCGTGGCCGCCCTCGCCGCCTCGATCGACGAGCACGGAGGGAGCTGGGTCGACAGCCAGCTGGCGCTGCTCGCCGGGAAGTTCGCCGGCATCGTCCAGGTCGAGCTCCCGGACGAGCACGTCACGGCGTTCCTGGAGGCGCTGCCCGCTCTGTCCGAGGAGGTCGGCCTCGCGGTCGAGGCGGCCCAGGGCGCGCACGAGGGCGCGGGCGCCGGACCGCACACCTCCCTGCGGCTGCACCTGCTCGGGCAGGACCGTACGGGCATGGTCCGCGAGGTGACCTCGGCGCTGCGCTCGCAGGGGGCGACGATCGACGGGCTGCGCAGCTGGACCCGTGAGGCGCCCGAGGGCGGCGGCATGCTGTTCGAGGCGGAGGCGGAGGTGCGTCTGCCGGCCGAGGCGGAGGAGTCCGATGTGCGTGAGGCGCTCGAGACGATCGCCTCCGAGCTGATGGTGGACCTGGAGCTCGACGCTCCGGAGTGACACCGCGCGACCACACAATTACGTGACGCGCGCATTGCCGAATTCGCATTCTTCGAGAATGCGCGAGGACACTCGTTCATAAAGTGCGGGAAGCGTTCTATTTCCACAGAATGCGTGCTTTCAGGGACCGAGGTCCCCTAGTGTGGGCTCCAGGGTCGGGGACCCTGGCAGGGTGCAGATCACCCCTTGCGAGACGCCATCGGGCAGCCCTCGATCCGCGTACTCGCCTTCGAGCGTGGAGAGTCGACGATGACCACGTCCCCTGTTCCCTCAGCAGCCACCACGTCCGTCCCGCCCGGCGCCTGGCGCGCACTTGCGCTGGTCACGCTCGGATTCGGCGTGAACTTCTGGGCCTGGGCGCTCCTGAGCCCGCTGGGCCCCGTCTACGTGGACCGCGGCCTGGCCGCCGACGCCTCCCTGATCGTCGCGATCCCCGTGCTGGTCGGCTCGATCGGCCGCATCCTGATGGGCGGGCTGGCTGACAGGTTCGGTGGGCACCTCATGTTCCCGCTGGTCTCGCTGATCACCGTGATCCCGGTGCTGTTCGTCGGGTTCGTCGGCCAGTACTCCTTCTCGATGCTTCTGCTGGGAGGATTCTTCCTCGGCATCGCCGGCACGACGTTCGCGATCGGCGTGCCGTACGTGAACTCCTGGTTCCCGCCCGCCAAGCGGGGCATGGCCACCGGGCTGTACGGCATGGGCATGGGTGGCACCGCCATCAGCGCTTTCACCACGGTGCCGCTGGTGAACTCGATGGGCGATGCCGCACCGTTCGTGGTCACCGCGATCGCCCTGATCGTCTATGCCGCGGTGGCGTGGCTGTTCATGCACGACGCCCCCACCTGGAAGCCCTCCCACAAGAACATCGTCACCCAGTCGCTGGCCGTCATGAAGCTCACGGTGACGTGGCAGGCGTGCTACCTCTACGCGCTCTCCTTCGGCGGCTACGTCGCCTTCGCCGTCTTCCTGCCCACCATGCTGCAGACCTGGTACGGGCTCGAGGCCACGGACGCGTCCTTCCGCATGGCCGGGTTCGTGATCGTCGCGGTGATCATGCGCCCGCTCGGCGGCATCCTCTCCGATCGCTTCGGTGCCGCCCGGACCCTGATGTGCTCGTACATCGCGGTCGCTGTCGCGGCCGCGATGCTCGCCTTCCAGCCGGCGCTCATGCCGCTGGGGACGATCGACTTCGTCGTCATGGCCGCGGGCCTCGGGCTCGGCTCCGGCGCGGTGTTCGCGCTGGTCTCCCAGACCAGCGACCCCTCCGTCGTGGGCTCCGTGACCGGCTTCGTCGGCGCTGCCGGCGGGCTGGGCGGCTTCGTCCCGCCGCTGGTCATGGCGGCGGTCCACACCTTCAGCGGCAGCTACTCGATCGGGATCGTGATGCTCCTGCTGGCCACCCTCGGCGCGATGGTGGTGACGTGGTTCGTCTCCCGAGGAGCGCGGCGTGCGGACGAGGTCCCCACCGCCGCCGGGTAGCAGCCGCCCCACCGCCCCCGCCTCTCACCTCATCCACCTCCAGGAGGAGTTCTCATGACCGTCGACGATCACCAGGTGCGGCAGGACGGCTCGACCCGTCCCGGGATCGACTCCCCGCTGTTCGACGCCCTCATCGGCGCGCGCAAGATGTTCAGCCGCTCGGAGAGGATCAGCGAGGACAACCGCGAGACCCACAAGGTGGGCGGGCGCAGCGGCGACTCCTTCTACCGCGAGCGCTGGAGCCACGACAAGGTGGTCCGCTCCACGCACGGCG
>JAAZLF010000540.1 GCA_012799425.1 Actinomycetales bacterium
CCGAGGGTCTCCACCGGCAGGGCGTGCACGGAGAACTGGTAGCGGTGCGGTGCGCCAGGGGGCGGCTGCGGACCGTCATAGCCGATGTTCCCGAAGTCGTTGCGCGCCTGCTTGAGCGAGGAGTCGTCGCGGGAGATCCCCAGGGCCAGGGAGGACGTGGAGGCAGGGATGTCCCAGGCCACCCAGTGCCAGAAGCCCGATCCGGTGGGGGCATCGGGGTCGTAGCAGGTCACGGCGAAGGAGCGGGTTCCCTCCGGGGCGCCCGACCAGTGGAGGTCGGGGGAGAGGTTGTCGCCGCCGAGGGCCTCCACCAGCTGCTGGGGTGCGACCTCGCTGCCCTGGGGCGTGGCGCTCGAGGTGAGGAGGAACGTTGCGGTGTCAGGGGTGGTGTGATCCATCCCTCCAGCGTAGGCATCCCTTCAGAGTGTGTCGAGGAGGCTCCAGCAAGGGCGTCGTTAGACTGACCGACATGCCTGAGAACGCCTCCGACGCGTCCGCCGTCGAATTCACGCCCGTCGTCGTCGGCGGAGACATCGGTGCCTACTCCCTCGCACGTGCCTTCCACGAGGCGTACGGCATCCGCACCGTGGTCATCTCCCGCCTGGCGGGATGGGTGGTGGGGACCTCCTCCCTCATCGACAACGTGCGCTGCGAGGACCCGATGGACCCCGAGTCGCTGGCCCCGGTGCTGCAGCAGGTCGCCGATGCGCATCCCGGCCGGCCGCTGCTGCTGCTCGGCTCGGCCGACGCGACCGTCAAGCCCCTCATCCGGATCCGCGACGAGATCGGACTGGACCCGAGGTACATCGCCCCGTATGTCGATCTGGAGACCTTCGCGGCCGCGACGGAGAAGCAGAACTTCACCCAGCTCTGCCAGGACCTCGGAGTGGATCATCCGGGCACCGTGGTGGTCGACCTCGCCGAGGAGATCCCCGCGGATCTCGAGGTGCCCTTCGTGTTCCCGGTGATCGCCAAGCCGGCCGAGGTCTCCGAATGGAAGCGGATCGAGTTCCCGGGGAAGAACAAGGTCCACACCGTCGAGACGCCCGCGGACCTCCACGAGCTGCTGACCACCATCCGCGCGGCCGGGTACCGCGAGTCGATCATCGTCCAGGACCGCATCCCCGGTGATGACCAGTACATGCGGATCCTGACCGTCTACTGCGACGCTGACTCCCGCGTCCGCTTCGCGTCCTACGGCCACACGCTCCTGGAGGAGCACGCGCCGGGGGCGATCGGCAACCCCGCAGCGATCATCACCGGGGTGGACCGGGAGATGGTCGCCCAGGCGCAGCGCCTGTGCGAGCGTCTGGGCTGGACCGGCTACGCCAACTTCGATCTCAAGCACGACCGTCGTGACGGCCGGACCAAGTTCTTCGAGCTCAACCCCCGCCTGGGGCGTTCGAACTACTACGTCACCGCCGGCGGGCACAACCCCGTCACCTGGTACGTTGACGAGCACCTGCGCGGAACGCTGCCCGAGCAGGGGCCGGGCTCCGGGATCGGTGAGGACGGAATCCTCCAGGACCAGCCCGAGGTGCTCTACGCCGTCGTCCCGATCTCTCTGATCAAGCGGTACACCACCCTCCCCGAGGCTAAGGCTCGGCTGCGCCGGGTGCTGAAGGCCCGCCGGGTGGGCAACCCCCTGCACTACCCCGGAGTGGACGACTCCCTCTCCCGGCGCCGGTACGTCCTGGCCGCGAGCCTGAACTCGGTGCTGAAGTTCCAGCGCTACTACCGGCCCGAGGGCGGTGACCGGTTCAGCCGCCTGCTGCGCCGCCGCTCCGGGGCGGGGCCGGAGGAGCGGGCGTGACCGAGGCGCCGCAGGGCGCGGCAGGGGAGGGCCCCGGCGGCCACCTCGATCTCGGCGACTGGTCCCGTCCCGTCGTCGGCGTGCTCGGCGGTCTCGGACCGGCGGCGACCTCGGTGTTCCTGGACGTGCTGATCCGTGCCACCGTGGCCGGCAGCGACCAGGAGCACATCGACCTGCTGGTCTCGCAGCACTCCACGACCCCGGACCGCACAGCCGGGATCCTCGTGCCCGGCGCGCCCGATCCCGGTCCGGTGATCGTCCGCGATGCGGTGATGCTCGAGCGCGCCGGGGTGGATCTGCTCGTCCTGCCCTGCAACACGGCCCATCACTACGCACGCCAGGTCGAGGCGGCCGCCACCATCCCGCTGCTGAGCATCGTCGAGACCACCGCGCGTGCCGCGGTGGAGAGCGCGGGCGGTGAGCCCATCGCCGTCTTCGCGACCGAAGGCAACATCCACGCCGGGGTGTACCAGGAGGCGATCCTCGCCCACGGCGGCACGCCGCTGGTCCCCGACCGCGCCGTGCAGGAGGACATCAACCACCTCATCTACGGGCAGGTCAAGGCCGGAGCGCCGGTGGATCTGAGCCTCTTCGAGTCCTGCATCGAGCGAGTGATCGACCGCGGTGCGGGCGTGGCCGTGCTGGGCTGCACCGAGCTGTCGGTCGTGTACGACCAGCACGGGTACCGGGGCGACGATCGGCTGGTCGACTCGCTCACCGAGCTCGCCCGGATCACCGTCCGTCGCGCCGGCAAGGAGCTCACCGAGCCCTTCCGGTGAGCCGGCCCCGCGCGGTGCGCGGGGCGTCTGGGCTCAGAACCCGGAGTCGGTCGGCCGGGGGTAGTGACGCAGGAATTTGCGCACGTGATTCAGCCCGACGATCCATGCATAGCGTCGCGCCCAGGCGCCGTCCGCCGGATAGGTCCACGGATTGCGCACCCCGCGCCGGGCGACCGTGCGGACCCAGCGCTTCAGAGCCGGATCGCGGAGGTAGCGCATCAGCAGCGGCATCGGGACCAGGGAGTAGAGGATCTCGTCGAACTCCGTGACCGGCTCGATCCGGCGGTGCTCGATGGCATCGGCCACCACGAAGCGGGCGATGTTGGCCCCTGCGGTCGAGACGTAGAAGTTGTTGCGCCCGATGCGGGGATTGACCTCGAAGAACTTCCAGGTCTCGTCGCGAGGGTCGCGCTTGACGTCGAAGTTCGCGTAGCCCCGGTAGCCGGTCGCCTCGAGCAGAGTCCGGGCCTGCTCGAGCGCGTCGTCGAAGGGGGTGGTGATCATCGCGGCCGGTCGTCCCAGCGCGTCGGGCGTGTGCTCGCCCAGCAGCACCCGCGCCGAGCACAGCAGCGTGACCCGTCCGGCCGCATCGGTGTACGCAGTGATCGAGCCCTCGGCGGTGTCATCCCCCGGGATCAGCTCCTGGACGACCAGACGGCCCCGATATCCGGCCCGCTCGATGGTGCGCACCAGGTCCTCGAGCTCGGAGGGGTCCTCGAGGAACCAGACCTTCTTCTTGCCCTCGAAGCGCACCCCGGCCATGTCCGCGGTGCGGGCCGCCTTCATCACCACCGGGAAGGGCAGGTCGACCCGCACCGGCTCCTCGGACAGGCCCTGCGGTGCCCGGAGGTCGATGACCTCCGTGCGCGGCGTCGCGACCCCGTGCTCCGTGCACAGCCGCGCGAACTCCGCCTTGTCCGAGAGCTGCTCGAGGACGTCGGCCTCGAGGATCGGCAGCACATAGTGCGGGGCGAGCCGTGCGCGGTGATCGCTCATCAGCTGGATCAGCGA
>JAAZLF010000541.1 GCA_012799425.1 Actinomycetales bacterium
GAGGACGGCGAAGGCTCGGCCGAGGGCGCCGAGGCCGGCAGCTGAGCCGTTCGTCCATGACTTCGCCCGATGCCGCCGACCTTCGCAGGGCCATTCGCCCACTCCCGACGGAGCGGTGCGGGCCCGAGGGATGACACGATGGTTCCCATGACCTCAGCGCGCGATCCCCACGAGCCCCCCGCCGCCCCCGCAGAGCCCGCCCGTACCCTCTCGGACGATCCCGCCGGGCTGCTCGGCGCGGAGATGCTGCGCCCGGTCTCTCCGAAGCTCATCCCCGCCCGGTACGTGGGCGGGATCGCCGGCAACGTCTTCTGGCTGCTGCTGGTGATCGCGGCGGTCGTGGGCACCGTGCTGACGGGATGGTGGTGGATCGCAGCCTGCGGACTGCTGCCGCTGGCGCTCATCGCCCAGAGCCTGCTGCTGACCCCGCGCCGGGTGCGGGCCCTCGGCTATCTCGACGGCGACGAGGAGCTCACCATCGCCAGCGGCATCATGTTCCGCTCGGTGCACTCCATCCCGTACGGCCGCGTGCAGTCCGTGAAGATCGGCGAGGGCCCCGTCGAGCGCCGCTACGGCCTGGCGACCCTGACCATCACCACCGCAGCGGGCGGCGGCACGGAGACCCTGCCTGGGCTTCCGAAGGCTGAGGCCGAGCGCCTGCGCAGCATGCTCACCGATCGCGGCATCGAGCTGATGGCGGCGCTGTGAACTCCACACCGACCGAACCGGCGGACTCCGCCCCGGAGCACGGCAGGACGCCGCTGGACCCGGCAGCGCCCACCGCGACCGAGCCTCGCCCCGAGACCCCGCGCCATCGCACCCATCCGATCACCCCGCTGGTCACCGGATGGAAGATCGTGGTGGGCGTGCTCGCCGTGCTCACGGCGCAGAACATCGCTCAGCTGCTGAACGAGTTCACCCTCCAGCGCGCCCTGATCGGGGCCGCAGCGCTGGTGGTGGCGGCGGTCATCGCGATCCTGTTCTCGGCCCTCAGCTGGTGGTTCACCACTTACGCGGTCGACGAGGACGGCGTGTCGCTGCACTCGGGCATGATCAGCCGCTCCCGGGAGTACGCGCCGCGGGCACGGATCGAATCGGTCTCGGTGGAGCGGCCGCTGCTGGCCCGGCTGCTGGGCCTGGCGAAGGTGCGCGTAGAGGTCGCCGGCAGCGGCGAGTCCTACATCGACATCGAGTACGTGAAGTCGGCCGCGGCGGAGGAGCTGCGGCGAGGGATCCTCGGCATCGCGGAGTGCACGGACGTGCCGGAGCCCGGCGCGGACGTCGCCGGCGGCGAGGCGGACGTCCCCGAGGCCGGACCCGGCCCGCACCCGCACGAGGGGACCGAGGACACCGGCGCCCCGAGTCAGCTGCGGAGCTTCCTCAGCGATGGGGTCACGGAGGGCGAGCTCATCGCGCAGGTGCCCACCGCGAGACTGATCCATTCGCTGCTGCGGGACATCGGGTTCCTGCTGGCGGTCCTGATGGGCATCCTCGGCGTCGCCGCGGCCGTGGCGCTGGCGATCTGGCAGGACGGCCTGAACCCGGCGATGTTCATCGCCCTGCTGCCCACGCTCGTCGCCCTGCCCAAGTACGTCTTCGGCCGTATCGAATCCGGCTGGGGCTTCGTCTCCCGGATCACCGAGCGCGGGCTGCGGATGCGTCGCGGCCTGGCCAACACGCGCACCGACAACATCGTCTCCGGCCGCATCCAGCGGATCGAGCTGCGCCGCCCCCTGCTGTGGCGCGCTCCCGACTGGACCGCCGCCACCGTCACCGTCGCCGGCATCGAGGACGACAGCGAGGACGGCGCCCAGAACGTGCTGCCGGTGGGCACTCGTGAGGAGCTGCGCGCCACGCTCGGCCACCTCGCCACGCCCTTGGGCACCGACGACGACATGGCCACGATCGAGCATCTGCTCAGCGCCCCCGCTCGCGAGATCGAGGGTCTGCGCACTCGGGTGCGGATGTACTGGATCGCCCGCCGCACGGATGTCGCCGTGCTGCTGCCCGGCGCCCTCGTGAGCCGCTCAGGCCTGTTGACGCGCCGCCTGGAGATCGTGCCCCGTGAGCGCATCCAGCAGCTGAGCGTCGACGACGGGCCGCTGAGCCGGCGGATCGGGGTGCTCGACCTGCAGGTGGGCATCGCCGGGGAGACGATGCACGTGCACAATCTTCCCCGAGCCGAGCTGCTCGGCCTTCATGCCGTGCTCGCCCGCGATGCCTCGTCGCTGCGTCGCTATCGTGACCGGGAGCACTGGCCGCAGCCTGCGCTGAGCCTCGCGGCCGCCGCGCAGGAGCCCGGTCCGGCATCGGCGGAGGGGGAGGGGTGACCCCGCCGCGTCTGGGCATAGGCGTGATCGGCGCCGGCCGGGTGGGAGCCGTGCTGGGTGCCGCGCTGCGGGCCGAGGGCCATGCGATCACAGGCGCCTACGCCGTCTCTGACGAGTCCCGTGAACGTGCCGCGCAGCTCCTGCCCGGGGTGCCGCTGCTGGACGTGCCGGCTCTCGTCGAACGCAGCGAGATGCTGCTGCTCGCCGTCCCCGACGATCAGCTGGCCGCTCTGGCCGCAGGCATCGCCGCGACCGGGATGATGCCCGGCGGCCAGCTGGTCGTCCACACCTCCGGCCGCTACGGCACCGAGGTCCTCGCCCCGCTCGCCCGGGCCGGCAGCGCCACCCTGGCCATCCATCCGGCGATGACCTTCACCGGCACCCGCACCGATCTCGCGCGCCTGGTCGGATGTCCGATGGGCATCACCGCCGCGCCGGAGCTCCTGCCCGTCGCCGCCGCGCTCGTGGTCGAGCTCGGAGGAGAGGCGAGGGTCCTCGCCGAAGGGGACAGGACGCTGTACCACGCCTCCCTCGCGCACGCGGCGAACCACCTGGTGGTGCTGGTCGACCAGGCCCGTGAGTCCCTGACGCGCCTGGGCATCGAGGATCCCGGAGCCTATCTGCGCCCGCTGATGGAGGCAGCGCTTGAGGAGTCCCTGCGCCACGGCAGGAAGGCCCTGACCGGGCCGGTGGTGCGCGGCGATGCCGGCACGGTCGCCTCCCACCTCGAGGCGCTCGCAGACCTCGATGCGACCGACGCGCCGGGCGAGAGCGGCGACACCTCCGAGACGTACCGTGCCCTCGCACGCGCCGCCCTGCGCCGTGCCAGACTCCCTGAGCAGGCCCGGGCCGCGATCCGGGACCTGCTCGAGGACCACCCGCCCACGGAGGACCAGCGATGACCCCGGACCGCACGAACACGCCGGAACGTGCCGTCAGCACCATGCTGGCGACCACCAAGGACGCACTGCGCGAGCACCGTGCGGCGATGCGCGGCACCGTGGCGGCGGTGCTGACCATGGGATACCTGCACAGCGGCCACCTGGCCCTGGTCGAGCGCGCGCGAGAGCTCGCCGACCACGTGATCCTCACCGACTTCGTCAACCCCCTCCAGTTCGGACCCGGGGAGGACTTCGAGGCGTACCCCCGAGATCTCGAGGCGGATCTGGCCGTGGTCGACGGACTCGTCGACGTGGTCTTCGCCCCCTCGGTCCAGGAGATGTACCCCGTGCTCCC
>JAAZLF010000542.1 GCA_012799425.1 Actinomycetales bacterium
CGGGCGTCCTCCAGCAGCGTCCCCTCCCGCACCGCGTTCAGCAGATGCACCAGGTGATCGTCGCCGAGCTGGCGGAACACCGTGCCGAGCTCCACCACCGGGAAGGTCGCGGTGTCGAAGGAGCGGGCGGAGAAGAAGAACGGGGTGCCGAAGCGCTCCTCGATCCACGCCGCCTCATGATCGGTGACCACCGGCGGCAGCTGGTACAGATCGCCCACCAGCACCAGCTGCACCCCGCCGAAGGGTGTGCCGGGCGCCGGGCCGAACCGTTCGAGCGCTGCGGTGAGCGCATCGAACAGGTCCGCGCGCACCATCGAGGCCTCATCGATGATCAGCGTGTCCAGCTCTTTCAGCGCCTTCGCGAAGCGGCCCGGATAGTAGCCGCCGCCGCGCACCGTCTCCTCCGTGACGCCGAGCGGGAAGGAGAACAGGCGGTGGATCGTGTACCCGTCCACGTTCAGCGCCGCGATCCCGGTGGGGGCGACCGTGATCGTGCTGCGCTGGGTCGATTCGAGATAGTGGCGGATCAGCGTGGACTTGCCCGTGCCGGCCTTGCCGGTGAGGAACAGGTGATGGCCGGCGTGCAGATGGTCGAGCGCCGCCTGGAAGTCCTCGGTGATGGTCAGCGGCGCTGCCGCCGGGGCCGGAGCGTCGACAGCCGGCTGGCGACCCATTTTCGGCGATTCTTGGTTCGCCAGCGGACTGTCGCGCTGCTCTGCGGGGGTGGCCGCACGCAGCGCCCGCGTCGCCGTGAGTGGGACGTCGTAGCCGGTGCGCGCGTCCAGCGCCAGAAACCGTGCGAGGAGCCCTGCCGTCGCCGCCGCATCCCCGAGCGCCGAATGCGCCCGCTGATGGGTCACGCCCAGCGCCGCGCAGCACTCGGCGAGCGTGCGCCGCCGCAGCTGCGGCAGGTACAGCGTGCTTCCCTGCAAGGTGCAGTAGGTCGAGAAGCGCGGCATCGGGAGGCCGGCGCGGGCGAACTCGGCGCGCAGGAACTCCACGTCGAACTCGGCGTTGTGTGCGACGAGAACGAGGTCCTGCAGCGCGGTCCCGATCGAGATCGCCAGGTCCGAGAAGCGCGGTGCGCCGGCGACGTCCGCGTCGGTGATGCCGTGGATGTGGGTGGCGCGCACGGGAACGCCCGGGTCGATGCGCGTGCTCCAGCGGCCGAGCTCCCTACCGCGCTCATCGGCGTGCACGATCGCGAGCTCCAGGATCCTCTCGCGCTGCGATTCCAGGCCGGTGGTCTCCACATCGAGCACGGCGAACCGCGCCGCGGGAGCAGGGGGAGGGAATGCGGCGCCGGCCTGCGACGGAGCGCGCCGATGACGTCGATCACGCAGCACCATGGGCACCCTTTCCACGCAGACCTGCGACCTTCTGCTGATCATCCCAGAAGCGGCTGACCGTCGGCGGTCGGATCCCTCCAGCGGCGACCGCTTCTGCTGTGACATGCCCGCGAGGCTCATCTGGCGGGGCGCCGGCGTACCCTGGCGGGACCATCGAAGGGGAGGCCTCACCGTGACCGATCGATCTGCAGAGCCCACCGACGCTTCCTACCCCGGCCCCGGGGAGCCGCCGGTCCCCACCCTCGAGGAGGACGAGTCGGCGACGCCCCGCCCGGAGGAGGAGATCGCGGATCAGCTGCGCTCCGAGCCTGACCCGGAGGGCCGCCCGCACGACGAAGCCTGACCCGCAGCGCACCGCACGAGCTCAGGAGGATGGTGCTCCGGATCCGTCGGTCCGAGCAGGGTCTCAGCGCCAGCGGAACAGCAGCCCGTACCAGCCCGGGCCGTTCTCCAGGTGGCTGAAGTCGTGGGTCCGCGCGATCTCGGTGACCGGTATGCCCCGGCGATTCGCCGCAGAGGTCATCGTCGACAGGGCCGCGCCGACAGCGGCGTGCGGATGGACCCACAGGTCGCAGAGGGCGTATCCGTAGTTGAACGAGCTGTCCGCGCGGAGGCTCCGGTGCTGCGGAGGGCCGCCCAGCGCGGCACGGGCTGCGACGTCGGGGAGATCGCGGAGGACGAGCGCGACCCGGATCCGAGAGTGCGCCTCGAGGTAGGTGAGGTTGATCCCTGCCCGGGACCGGCCGACCATGCGCACCGGTCGCTGCGCGAGCACCGAGCCCATCCGTGTGTCGCGCACGATCAGGACCTCGGCGATCTCGTGCCAGCTGATCTCCAGGCCACCTCGCGTGAGGACCCCGGAAGGGGTCAGGGCCAGGTCGATCGCATCGGCCCCGCGCCGCAGCAGCAGGGGGACGGCGAGCTGTGCGAGCACGATCCCTGCGCACAGCAGCACGGACGAGACGGTCACGCCGGCGATCTTCAGCGCCACGAGATCGTCGGTGAAGAACCATTCGCCCAGCGGCGAGAAGGTCGCAGGTGCGGACCAGGAGACGAAGCTCGCGGGCGCCCATGACCACCACCGCCACAGCTGGCTCGCGTACGCGAGCGCGCAATAGGCGAGCAGCGCCGCTGCCGGCAGCCCGGCCAGCAGGAAGATCCCGGCCCGCCGCAGCAGGGCCGCCTGCCCGTGGGGCGCGGCGATCAGGGCCCCGGAGGGCAGCTCCGGCAGCTCACGGCGGGTGGTCCGCTCCCGTCGCGCCGACGCACCGGGCCGCAGCGATGCGAGGGCCCGGCCCCCGGCGGCGACCGCCGCGATCCCGAGCAGGATCAGCAGGCTGAGCAGCGAGGCCCCCACGATGAAGAGCACGACGAACGGCCAACGATTCGTGACGTAGAACAGCGGCTCCAGCCCGATGCCCATGTCCTCCCAGGCCGTCCACCGGAAGGATCGGCCCGTGGCGGCGCTCTCGAGGTAGGCGGAGAGGATATGGGCGAGCACGAGCAATGCCGGGACGCTGATGAACAGCAGCGTCAGGATCACGCTCCGTGGAGGCGAGGTCCGCCCTCCCGCCTGCGAGGTGTCAGATCCTGCGGCGCCCCGTGTGCGGTGCGAAGCGCGAGGCAGGCGCCGGAAGCGGCCCCGCGGACTCAGCTGGTCCACCACCACCCCGGTGAACATGAACAGACCGATCCATCCGAAGGCGAGAGCGCAGGGGGGCAGGAGCACCACGGCGACGACCGCGCCGAGCCCGCCGTCCTCGACCGCCATGCCCACGCCGTACAGGATCAGCCCGGCGAGCACCAGCGCCAGCAGCTTGGTGGCGAGCGCGCCGATCGCCTCGGCGACGTGGACCCCCGAGCGCATGGTCAGGTACGTCTCGAGCATTCGTCGGCGCGGATCCGCAGCGCGTTCGCTGCGTTGTCGGTACTTGGCCAGGGGGTTCACGCTTTCATCAGGCGGCGCACTGGGTGAGGGCGACGCGGAGTGCCGAGGCGGGGGAGCGCACAGGCCGTGGAGGCCGGCGCCGCGGGTTCGCGCCCGTGATGCTCCGCAGCACGACTGAGCAGGGGAGTGCGCCGGGCGAACCCGCCCGAGGACCAGCGCAGTGTATTCGAGGCCCGAGATCCGGCGCGGCCTCACGACGGCGGACCGGGTGCACTGGCCCACCGCGGCGATCTGGAGTGACCGCCCGCTCTTTCCCCCCGGCTGGCCGGCAATGCTACGATCCCGAATCTGGAAACGTTTCCATCAATGAGGATGCGAGGAGCTGGAGATGTCGCGACCCACGATCAAGGACATCGCCGCCGAGGCCGGAGTGGCGCTTGGCACCGCCTCGCGCGCCCTGTCCGGGAATGGCTCCGTCGCCGCCGGGACCCGCGAGCGGGTGC
>JAAZLF010000543.1 GCA_012799425.1 Actinomycetales bacterium
CGGCCGGCCGCATCGATCCACCGGGGGCCTTGCCGTCCATCGGCCCGCCCGCTCGTCGACCGGGCCGGGATCGTCAGCCGATCGCCTCCTCGAGCGCGGTGACCTCGAGGCCGTGGGCCTCTGCGGTGCCCTGGTGGGTGAGCATTCCCTCGTGGGTGTGCAGGCCCTTCGCCAGCGCGGGATCCGAGCGCAGCGCATCGCGCCACCCCGCCCCGGCGATCTTCAGGATGTACGGCAGAGTGGAGTTGTTCAGCGCCGAGGTCGCCGTGACCGGAACCGAGCCCGGCATGTTCGCCACGCAGTAGTAGACGGAGTCGTGGACCCGGAACGTGGGATCGTCGTGGGTGGTGGGACGCGAGTGCTCGAAACATCCACCCTGGTCGATCGCGACGTCCACCAGCACGGAGCCGGGCTTCATCGACGCCACCATCTCGTCGGTCACGAGCTTCGGCGCCTTCTTGCCCGGGATCAGCACCGAACCGACCACCACATCGGCCTGCGACACCTGCTCGGCCAGGTCCAGGGCGGTCGAGTAGCGGGTCTTGATCCCGCCGTGATGCATTGCGGCGATCTGGCCCAGACGGCCCACATCGAGATCCATGACGGTCACGTCGGCGCGCATCCCCAGCGCCATCACCGCGGCCTGCTCGCCGACCATCCCGCCGCCGACCACCAGGACCTTGGCCTCCGTGGTGCCCGGGATCCCTCCCATCAGCACCCCGGCCCCGCCCAGGGGGGCCATCAGGTGGTACGCGCCGACCTGCGCGGCCAGACGGCCGGCGATCATGCTCATAGGGGCCAGCAGGGGGAGCGAGCGATCCTCGCGCTGCACCGTCTCGTAGGCGATCGAGGTGGCGCCCGAGGACAGCAGCGCCTCGGCGAGCTGGCCGTCAGCCGCGAGATGGAGGTAGGTGAACAGGATCTGCCCACTGCGCAGGAGCCCGTGCTCCTGGGGGAGCGGCTCCTTCACCTTCACGATCATCTCGGCTCGCTGCCAGACCTCATCAGCCGTCTCGAGGACCGTCGCGCCTGCCGCCCGGTAGTCCTCGTCGCCGACGAGCGAGCCGCGGCCCGCCCCGGTCTCCACGAGCACCTCGTGTCCATGCGCGACCAGTTCATGGACGCCGGCTGCGCCCAGTCCCACACGGTGCTCGTTGTTCTTGATCTCCCGGGGTACCCCGATCCGCATCTCGCGCCTCTCTGCTGCGTTCCTCGGCCTCGAACACGGCCGCTCGGGCCAGCATGTCACCTCGGTGCTCGCAGGTGCTGTGGAACACGGCACCGTGGGCGATATGGACGAGCCCGGCGCGGGTGCGCGGCTCTAGACTCGACGGGGCCCGCGCTGCCCTGACCGGCCGCCGCGGCCGAGCAGACCCCGACGAACAGGAGCACCATCCCGTGATCACCGTGCACGACCTCGCCATCCGAGTCGGGGCCCGGCTGCTCATGAGCGACGTCTCCTTCCAGATCACTCCTGGCGACAAGGTGGGCCTGGTGGGGCGCAACGGCGCCGGCAAGACCACCCTGACCAAGGTGCTCTCGGGAACGCTCGATCCCTCCGAGGGGAGTGTCGAGGTCACCGGGGAGCTCGGCTATCTCCCCCAGGACACCCATAGCGGCGAGGACTCCGAGCCGGTGCTGTC
>JAAZLF010000544.1 GCA_012799425.1 Actinomycetales bacterium
ACCGCCGCCGCGACCACGTGGTGAACATGACCCGCAAGGCTCTCGGGGGCAGCTTCACCGGCAAGCGCATCGCTGTGCTCGGCGCCGCTTTCAAACCCGATTCGGACGACACCCGGCAGTCACCCGCGCTCTACATCGCCTCGAAGCTCTCGGGTCGCGGTGCGGACGTGGTGGTCACCGATCCCGCAGCGAACCAGCGGGTCCATGCCGAGCGTCCCAACCTCGCCGTCGCCGAGGACGCCTACGCCGCCGCGGCCGGTGCGGATATCGTGCTGCTGCTGACCGAGTGGCAGGAGTTCAAGGACCTCGACCCGGTGAAGCTGGCCGAGGTCGTGGCCACCCCGCGCCTGATCGACGGCCGCAACGTGCTGGATCCCGCGCAGTGGCGGGCCGCCGGCTGGGACTACCAGTCGATGGGCCGGCCCTGAGCCCGGGCTGACGCCCACCGCACACCGCCGTTCGAGAACCGAGGACCGTCCATGCACGCGGGAGACCGTGAACCGTCCCCCGAGGAGCCCAGGGTCTCCGCATCGCACCGGCGCGATCACCGCCGCGCCCGCGCAGCCGAGACGGCCTCCCCCTGGCTCCAGGACGCCGCCGAGCCGCCGGTCCGTTCGCGGTCCCGACTCGAGGACTGGCTGAGCGGTCCTCAGCTCTCGCAGTCCACCGCGCTCGAGGAATGGCTGCAGGGCCCGGTCGAGCAGCACAGCGAGCAGGAGGCCGAGGACGCCTGGTCCACGAGCGGCTCCATCTCGAGGGCGTCTCGCGACGCGGAGACGAGCCAGGGCACCGCTGGCGGGGCGAGCGGCGACGAGTCCGCACCGCAGGTCCGTCCCGCCTTCCGTGCCGAGCTGCACGGGCTGCGGGCCGTCGCGCTCGGGCTGGTCGCGGTCTATCACATCTGGTTCGGTCGGGTCTCCGGAGGCGTGGACGTCTTCCTGTTCCTCTCCGCGTTCTTCCTCACGGGCACCTTCCTGCGCCGTCTGGAGAGCGGCCGTCCGCTGGGCATCCCCCGGTACTGGCTGCACACCTTCAAGCGTCTGCTGCCGCCCGCTGCGGTGACGATCCTGCTGACGCTGCTGGGCACCTGGCTGCTGCTGCCCTCCTCGGCCTGGCCCTCGCTCATGCAGCAGGCGGTGGCCTCGGCCGCCTATCTCCAGAACGCCCTGCTGGTGGTGATGCAGGTGGACTACCAGTCGCAGGACGCCGGCGTCTCCTCTCCGCTGCAGCATTTCTGGTCGCTGAGCATGCAGGGGCAGGCGTTCCTGGTCTGGCCGCTGCTGTTCGCGCTGGTGATCCCGTTCGCGCGCAAGGGACGCGGGGCGCGCCTGCCGCTGCTGGCGATGGTGCTGGTGATCGGCGGAGCCTCGCTGGCCTGGTCGGTGCTCTCCACCGCGGTGCAGCAGCCGATCGCCTACTTCGACACCGCTGCGCGGCTGTGGGAGTTCGCCGCGGGCTCGCTGCTCGCGCTCACCCTGCCGGCGATCGACCGGCTCACCGCCGCGGCCCGTCCGGAGTCCGAGCTCCCGCCGCGCTTCCGCGTGCTGCGCACCCTGCTGGGCTGGGCGGGGATCGCGGGGCTGCTCGCGGTGGGGATCGTGCTGGACGTCTCCTCGCAGTTCCCGGGCTGGATGGCGGCGCTGCCGCTGGCCGCCGCCGGTGCGGTCGTGGTCGCAGGCCACTCCGGCACCCGGTGGGGTGTGGATCGTCTGCTGTCCACGCGCCCGGCGGCGTTCTTCGGCGACATCTCCTACGCCCTGTACCTGGTGCACTGGCCGTTGCTGGTGTTCTGGCTGCATCACAGCGATCAGGAGCGCGCCGGCGGGCTCGACGGCCTTGCGGTGCTCACCGCGTCGGTGCTGCTGGCCTGGGTGCTGACACGTCTGGTCGATGCTCCGATCCGTCGCTCCGCCTGGCTCGAGGCGCGCCCCTGGCGCGCGATGACCGCGGTGGCCGTCAGCTTCGCGCTCGTGGCGGGAGCGGCCGCGGGCTGGTCCGCTTCCCTGCAGCGCAGCACTCCCGAGGCGCCGGTCGCCTCCGCGACCCCGGCCCTCCCCACCGACGAGGTGGCCTCGCAGGCCCCGGCCGAGATCCTCCCGCGGGGCTACGAACGCGATCAGGAGTGGCCTGACCTGCCCCAGAGATGCGAGGGCGGCTTCGCACCCGAGAGTCCCTTCGACCACGTCACCTGCCAGCAGCTGCTGCCCGAGGACTCCGCGGCCCGCGGGCTCGTGGTCGTGCTCGGCAGCTCCCACGCGCGCCAGTGGATACCTGCGATCCTGCCGTGGGCGCAGGACAACGACCTGCAGGTGGTGAACCTGCACATGGACGGTTGCAACTTCATGCCGGGCGTCCAGCGCAGCGAGTACTGCTCCGGCTACGAGGAGTACGCGCTGAACTACATCGACACCGTGCAGCCCGACGTCGTGCTCACCACGTCCACCGTCACCCGCACGGACTCGGCGGAGGAGACCACTCCCGAGGGCATGGTCAACGCGGTCGCGGAGCTGACCGGGCGCGGCATCGATGTGATCAGCGTGCGTGACAACCCGCGCTGGGAGGAGGACCAGTTCGAGTGCGCGGAGGGGGTCATCGACGACGACGGCTCCCCGGCGGAGGCCGACGAGGCCTGCGGAGCGGACGTCTCCGAGAAGCTCGCCCCGGAGAACCCCGCAGCGGATCTCGCGCCCGTCGAGGGCGGTGGCAGCCTGACGTCGATCGACCTCACCGAGCAGATCTGTCCGGAGGAGCGGTGTTCCCCGGTGTTCGGCGACACCTACGTGTATCTCGA
>JAAZLF010000545.1 GCA_012799425.1 Actinomycetales bacterium
CACCGCGGTGCACGCCATGGCCAACACCACCCCCGTCGCCGATACCGCGGGCGTGGTCGAGCAGATCGCGCGCCGCGGGGACAGCGCCGGCTGGTGCGCGGTGCGTCCGGTGGGTGCGGTGACCGTGGGTTTGGCGGGGGAGCGGCTCGCCGAGCTCGACGCCATGGCCAACTCCCGCGCCAAGGTCCGCGTGTTCAGCGACGACGGCAAGTGCGTCCACGATCCGGTGCTGATGCGCCGTGCGCTGGAGTACGTGAAGTCCTTCGACGGCGTCATCGCCCAGCATGCCCAGGATCCGCGGCTCACCGAGGGCGCGCAGATGCACGAGGGAGTCGTCTCCGCAGAGCTGGGCCTGACCGGCTGGCCGGCCGTCGCCGAAGAGTCGATCATCGCCCGCGATGTCCTGCTGGCCCAGCACGTCGGCTCCCGCCTGCACGTGTGCCACCTCTCCACCGCCGGGAGCGTGGACATCATCCGTTGGGCCAAGCAGCGAGGCATCGCGGTGACCGCCGAGGTCACGCCCCATCACCTGCTGCTGACCGATGAGAACGTGCGTCAGTTCGACGCGGTCTTCAAGGTCAACCCGCCCCTGCGCACCGCGGCCGACGTCGCGGCCGTCCGCGAGGGGCTCGCCGACGGCACGATCGACATCGTCGCCACCGACCACGCTCCGCATCCGCGCGATGCCAAGGACCGCGAGTGGGACCAGGCGGCGATGGGCATGACGGGGCTGGAGACCGCCCTGTCGCTCGTGCAGCTGACCATGGTCGACGAGGGACACCTCAGCTGGCGGGACGTGGCCCGCGTGCTCTCCGAGAAGCCCGCCGAGATCGGCCGCGACGAGGACCAGGGCCGCCCCCTCGAGCCCGGCGCCCCGGGCCATGTGCTGGTGTGGGATCCCCGCCCGGTGCGGGTCGCGGACCCCGCCGAGCACGCCTCCCTCAGCCGCAACTCTCCGTTCGCGGGCCTCGAGCTGCCCGGCGCCAATCGCCTCACCGTGCTGGCCGGCCGACCCACGGTGCGTGACGGCCGGGTGGTGACCCCATGAGCGACCGGCTTCTGCCCGTCCTGCTGCTGTCAGCGCTGTTCGTGCTGATCCTGGCCGCCATGGCCTGGGGATGGCGCCGACGGGGCCGCTCCCAGCAGCATCTGCCCCCTCCCTCGGATTCATCGCTCGAGGAGCTGAGCGAGGGCATCGCCCACGGCCCGGTCGATGCGGTCTACGTCGACACGGTGCTCGCCGAGCAGCCCCTGGAGCGGATCGTCGCCCATGGCCTCGGGCACCGCGCCAACGCCGCGGCCACCCTCGGTGACGGCGGCTCCTGGCGGATCGAGCGCGAAGGCGCCGAAGACCTCACCATCCCCGGCCCGGACGTCACGGAGATCACCTCCGGCCCCGGCATGGCCGGCAAGTTCATCGGCGGCGACGGTCTCCTGATCATCCGCTGGCGCCTGGGCGACCAGCTCCTCGACACCGGACTGCGCCTCGCCCGGCGCGCCGACCACGACCTCCTGCTCTCCCGGAAGGAGCACGCATGACTTCCACCGCTTCCACCAGGCCCCCGGCCTCTCGCGCCCGC
>JAAZLF010000546.1 GCA_012799425.1 Actinomycetales bacterium
CGGCGACCTCGCTCGCGTAGTAGGTCAGCACGGTCGACGCGCCGGCCCGCCGGAAGGCGAGCAGCGACTCGAGGATCACTCGATCGCGGTCGACCCAGCCGTTGGCAGCGGCCGCCTCGACCATCGCATACTCGCCGGAGACCTGGTAGGCGCCGACGGGCACCGGCGACGCCTCCGCCACCTCCCGCAGCACATCGAGGTAGGGCAGGCCGGGCTTGACCATCACCAGATCCGCGCCCTCGGCGACATCGAGCGCCAGCTCGCGCAGCGCCTCGCGGCCGTTCGCCGGATCCTGCTGGTAGCTGCGGCGGTCGCCCTGCAGGGATGAGTCCACGGCTTCGCGGAACGGGCCGTAGAAGGAGGAGGCGTACTTCGCGGTGTAGGCGTAGAGGGCGGTGTCCAGGTGGCCGGCGTCGTCCAGGGCGTCGCGGATCGCGGCGATCTGGCCGTCCATCATCCCCGAGGGGCCCAGCAGATGCGCGCCGGCCTCGGCCTGGGCGAGGGCCATCTCCCGGTAGCGCGCCAGGGTGGCGTCGTTGTCGACTCGGCCCGCACCGTCGAGCACGCCGCAGTGTCCATGGTCGGTGAACTCGTCCAGGCACAGATCGGCCATGATGATGGTCGAGTCGCCCAGCTCGGAGCGCAGACGGGTCAGAGCCAGGTTGAGGATCCCCTCGGGGTCGGTCGCGCCGGAGCCCGTCGCGTCCTTGTGCTCGGGCACGCCGAACAGCATCACGCCGCCCACCCCGCGCTCGACGGCCTCGGTCGCCGCGCGGACCAGGGAGTCCATGGTGTGCTGGACGACCCCGGGCATCGAGCTGACCGGACGGTTCTCGCTCGCACCCTCGCGCACGAACATCGGCAGCACCAGATCCGCGGGGCGCAGGGTGTGCTCACGCACCAGCGAGCGCATCGCCGCGCTGCTGCGCAGCCGGCGCGGCCGGTCGATCGGTCCCGGGAAATGCGTGCCGGACGGGGAGCGGAGGTTCATCGGAACTCCTTCGGGGGTCGGGGGAACATGGCTCAAGGATGCGCGCCAGAGTGCGCGCCAGAGTGCGCGCCGGAGTGCGCGTCAGGGTGCGTCGCAGGGGCGGGCCGGCGCCGGGGGCGCTGCCGCGAGCACCTGCTGCACGGCCCGGGCGAGCGCGGCGTCCGTGGTCTCCTCCGCCTGCCTCGCGACGACCAGGCCGGCCTCGCGCACCGCGATGGAGGTGGGCTCGCCGATGGTGACGATCGGGGTGGAGGCGTGGATGCCGAGCGCGACGGCGCGGCGGGCGATCATCGGGCTGGTGAGCGCGATCGCGCCGTACGCCCCCGTCGCCAGTGCCACGGCGATCGCGGCGGGCGGTTCGACGGGCACGGGCCGGTACGCCGTCACCTCATGCACGCGGTAGCCCTTGGCCCGCAGTCCCGCCGGGACGGTGCGGGAGGCGGCGGCCGACGCCGGGAACAGCACGGCCGCCTCGCCATCGACGGAAGGCATCTCCTCCACCAGCGCGGCACCGGAGCCGGCGGCGACGTGCGAGACCGGATGACCCGCTGCACGCAGCTGCCGGGCAGTGCCCTCGCCGACCGCGATGACCGCGGTCCCGGCCGGCACGACCGCCTCGGCCAGCGCCTCCGCCGCGGTGCGGGAGGTGACCACGAGGTGCGTGTAGGCGCCGTCCGCGAGGAGGCCCAGCCCGGCGTCGAGCTCGTCCCCGTGCGCCGGCACGAGGCGGATCAGGGGCTGGTGGACGACCTCGATGCCGCGCTGATCCAGCTCGGAGAGCAGCGCGCCGCCGCGCCCGGCCGGTCGGGTGACCAGCACGGGGCGCGGTGAGGCGGCGGAGCTCATCAGGCGCGGGCCTGCGCGAGGATCTCGCCGGCGCCCCGTGCGAGCAGGTCCGCGGCGAGCTCGGCACCGAGCGCCCACGGCACCGACTCGGCACCCGAGAGGGCGTCGGCCCCGAGCTCCAGGGCCACGCGGGCCTCGCCCTCGACGACATGGCTGCCGTCGGGCCGGATCGCGAGAGCGCGCAGGCGCAGCACCGTGCCCTGCTCGCCTTCCTCGAGCTCGCCGTACGCCGCGACCGGTGCCGAGCAGCCGGCCTCGAGGGTGCGCAGCAGCGCCCGCTCCGCGGTGACCGCGGCGCGGGTGGCGGGGTCGTCGACCTCGCTCAGGCGCTGCCCGAACCAGGGCTCCTCGGCGAGTGCCGCGGTGGTGGCCTCGACCGCGAGCGCGCCCTGCGCGGGAGCGGGCAGCATCACCTCGACGGGCAGCAGCTCGCTGATCGCGGCCTCCCGCCCCACCCGGCGCAGGCCGGAGGCGGCGAGCACCACGGCGTCGAGGTCCGCGTCCTCACCGAGGGCCCGGTTCAGCCGGGTCTCCACGTTGCCGCGGATGCCCTGCACGTCCAGGTCGGGACGGGCCCGCAGCAGCTGCGCGGCGCGGCGCGGGGAGCCGGTGCCCACCTTCGCGCCCTGCGGCAGCTGCTCCAGCGTGAGGCCGTCGCGGGCGCAGAGCGCGTCCCGCGGGTCCTCCCGCGGCGGATAGCAGGCCAGCGTGATCTCCTCGAGCGGAGCCGTGGGCAGGTCCTTGCAGGAGTGGACGACCAGATCGACCTCTGCGTCCAGCAGCGCCTGCCGCACCGCGGTGACGAACACGCCGGTGCCGCCGATCTGGGCGAGGGGGCTGATGCGGTCGCGGTCCCCGCTGGTGCTCACGTGCACCAGCTCCACGGTGTGCTCGGTGCCGGCCACGAGCGCCTCGCCCACCTGCCCGGACTGGGTCAGGGCGAGATCGGAGGCACGGGTGCCGATCCGCAGCGGGGAGCCCACGAAGGGAGACGTGCCGACGCCGGCGCGGGTCATGAGGACGCCCCCGCCGTGGCCTTCTCCTGCTCGCGCAGGTGGGCGGCGATCTGCTCGAGGGAGTCCACGTCCTGCTCGGCGCGCACCGCCCGGGAGGCGTTGACCTGGCAGCAGTTGTGGCCGCACACGTCGTCCACCGCGCCGAGCTCGGTGACCGCGATCCGCTCCCGCGAGGGGTCCAGGTGCTCCTGCACGATGTCCGCGAGCGCGGCGATGAAGCGGGGATCGGTGCCCGAGGTCGCCACGCGGCGGAAGGCGAGCTCCTGCTCCTGGGCGGTCTCCTTCGCCTCGGTGTCCAGATCCCAGATCACCTCGACGTGGTCGGTGACGAAGCCGATCGGCACCACGATGACCGCCTCGGCCTGCTCCTCGGCGCCGATCCGCTCGATCACGTCGTTGATGTCGGGCTCGAGCCACGGCACATGCGGTGCGCCGGAGCGGGACTGGTAGACCAGCTCCCACTCGGGCTGGACGGGCAGGTCGTCATGGAGCTGGTCCATGACGTAGCGGCAGGCGGCCTGGTGCTGGTCCACGTACCAGTTCCCCTCGCCCGTCGGCCCCGAGGCGTCGTTCATCGCCAGCGGGATGGAGTGGGTGGAGAACAGCACACGCACCTGGTCGGTGTCGTGGCCCGTGCGCTCGAGATCGGTCAGCGCCGCGCGCACCCCGTCGACCACCGGGGCGAGGAAGCCCGGGTGGTTGAAGTAGGAGCGGGACTTCTCGACCTGGACCTCGCCCAGCAGCCCCGTCTCGTCGAGGCGGCGCGCGAAGTCCTCGCGGTACTGGCGACAGCCCGAGTACGAGGAGTAGGCGCTGGTGATCAGGGCGAGCACCCGGCGGTGGCCGTCGGCGTGGAGGGTCTGCAGGGCCTGGGCGGTGTAGGGCTCCCAGTTGCGGTTGCCGAAGTAGATCGGCAGGTCCACCTCGCGGGTGGCGAGCTCGGCCTCGAGCGCGGTGATGATCGCGCGGTTCTGCTCGTTGATGGGGGAGCGGCCGCCGAGCGCGCGGTAGTGGCCGGCGACCTCCTCGAGACGCTCATCGGGCACTCCGCGGCCGGCGGTGACGTTGCGCAGGAAGGGGATGACGTCGTCCTGGCCCTCGGGCCCGCCGAAGGAGGCGAACAGGATCGCGTCGTACTGGGGCGCGTGGTTCTGGGGGGCAGTCATCGGGGGTTCCTCCGGGAACGTGTGGTGGCGGAGCCGCTCAGGCGAGCAGGGCGGCGACGTCCTCGAGGGACTCGAGGCGCCGGCCGGTGTGGAAGGGGAGCTCGTCGCGCACGTGCAGGCGCGCATCGGAGTAGCGCAGGTGGCGCATCATGTCGACCAGGTCGTGGAGGTCATCCGCCTCGAAGGAGAGCAGCCACTCGTAGTCGCCCAGGGCGAAGGCGGCGACGGTGTTGGCGTTGCACTGCGGGTAGTCGCGGCCCAGCAGGCCGTGCTCGCGCAGCATCCGGTTGCGCTCCTCGTCGGGCAGCAGGTACCACTCGTAGCTGCGCACGAAGGGGTAGACGGTGATCCACTGCTTGCGCTCGAAGCTCGGCACCATGAACGAGGGCACGTGGCCCTTGGAGAACTCGGCCATGCGGTGCACGCCCATCGCGGCCCACTCGCGGTGCAGCCAGGTGCCCGGCAGGGAGCGCTCGAACTCGCGCAGCCCGCGCTGCAG
>JAAZLF010000547.1 GCA_012799425.1 Actinomycetales bacterium
CTCGGGCCGCGTGGTCACCGGCGGCGCCTACCGCTACCGCGCCCGGGAGGGCCAGGCGGCGGTGTTCTTCTCCGTCGCGCTGCTCGCACGCCCGGCGCACTGAGCCCCGGCCCGCCGGGCGGGCTCAGCTCAGCGACTCCATCGCCCTGCGCAGCCCCTCGATGCGGTACTGCTGGACGTGGTACGGCCAGCCCTCGCCGGTGTTCCACTGCGAGCACAGCAGATGCATGTCGTCCAGCCTCGAGCCGGGCAGCACGTAGGGGCCGTAGAGCTGGGCCACACGATCGTGACCCTCCTGGCCCCAGTTGCAGCCCCAGAGCAGCGTCTCCGAGTAGAGGGGGCGCTGGATCTCGGCGGGGGAGTCGGCGATCAGCACGTCGCACCGGTACAGGCCGGCGTTGAACCAGGTCAGCACCCACTTGTCCTCCACGATCCGCAGGCACATCTCGCCCACCTGGCCGCCGACGACCGGGGTGGGCTCGTTGCCCCAGGCCCATTGCTGGTCCTCGCCCTCTCCGGTCGCGCCCCAGGTCTCGTAGGCGGCAGGGTCGAGCACCGAGTCCTGCTTCACGCGCTGCAGGATGGCCTCCTTGTCGCGCTGGAATCCGGTGGTCAGCAGATACACGTACCCGTCGGTGGGGTGGGCGGCCCAGGTGCACTGCTGGGCGAGGCCTGCGAGGTGGTCGCCGGCGAACATCTCCGCGGTCCGCTCCCAGGACTCGCCGGAGTCGGTCGACGTCCAGATCTCGGTGGAGGCGACGTTGCCGAAGCCGTGGTTGACCATCATCCACAGGTACATGGTGTCGCCGATGGTGAGGATGTCCCCGGGCAGGATGGTCGAGACGGGATCGCTGTCGTGCGGATACTCGACCAGCTCCTCGGCGGTCTCGCCGCCCACGGCGCTGGTCCACTCCAGTCCGTGCCCGAGCCTGCGGCGCGGTTCGGCGAAGAGGCCCACGGGCGATCGCCACCAGCCGCCGCCCACGGCCGGCTCCTCGAAGGTGTCCCCGAAGATCACCAGGATCCGACCGTCGGGCGTCACCGCGGGCGCGCCCAGATCCGTGGCGTCCATCCGGAAGCGGGTGGTGATGCCGGGGCCGGTGACCGTCGCCAGGCGGGTGACCTGCGGGGGTCGATAGTCCGGGTTGGGGTCGATGCCCCGCCCTCCGCCCCGGCCGGGGCGGTCCCTGCCGCCGGTAGGTGCGGCATGGGCCGCGGTGCCCGTGGCCATCGCGGCGCCGAGCGTGCCGGCGCCCACGGCCAGGGCTCCGCCGCGCAGGAATCCCGAGCGCGAGACGTCGGCGTCGACCTTCGGGCCGGTCTGCGCGGCGGGGCGGGAGTGGTCTGGGGAGGGGTTCGTCGGGCGCATCGGAGTCTCCATCGGCTGTGGTGCGGGTCACGACATCGGAGCTCCACCGTAGGCAGGAGAGGGTCGGATGGGCAATCGTTTACTGCCATCTCGGCGCGCCCGTGGATGGTTCTACCCGGCGGTCGGCGCGTCGTCCCCGCGGGGTGTTCTGCATGTAAGGCCAGTTCGCAGCGCTCCGCGCGCCACAGCTTCCCCCTCTGCTCCGCACCCGCTTCGTCCAGAGTTTTCCGACAGGGGTTTACCGCGCGCCTCCCCTCGCCTACGGTGGCCCCGCGGTGAGAAATCGATTATTGACGCAATATCGACGCAGTATCGACGCAATGGAGTGCCGATGGTGAGCGACCCGAGCCACCCCCAGGGTGAAGCGCCCACCGAGCCTGCCCGGGCTCGAGCGGTCCTGGGGCAGGACCCCGTGGAGCGGGTCGTCCCCGCGCCCTCGGGCGGTGCCGCTGAGCCGAAGAAGGCGACCCCGTTCTTCCGTCGGCTCCTCACCGCGATGCGCCACCACCCCTGGATGTACGCCTTCATCCTGCCGGGGCTGATCTTCTTCGTCCTGTTCCACTACGTGCCGCTGCTGGGCAATGTGATCGCGTTCCAGGACTACTCCCCGTACCTCGGGGTCACCGGCTCGCGCTGGGTGGGGCTGCAGAACTTCGTGGCGATCATCCGGGACCCGGAGGTCGTGGGCGCGATCACCAACACGCTGATCATCTCCTTCCTCCAGCTGGTCTTCGCCTTCCCGGCACCGATCGCGCTGGCGATCTTCCTCAACTCCCTGCTCTCGGAGCGGATCAAGCGCTGGATCCAGACCGTCGTGTACCTGCCGCACTTCCTCAGCTGGGTGATCGTGATCGCGCTGTGGCAGCAGGTGCTCGGAGGAGCCGGCTCCCTCGCCCACGGCCTGTCCCTGCTGGGCATCGAGAACGTCAACCTGATGAGCGACCCCTCGTTCTTCAAGGTGCTGGTGGTGCTGCAGGTGGTCTGGAAGGACGTCGGCTGGGGGACGATCATCTTCTTCGCCGCGATCTCCACCATCTCCGCGGAGCTGTACGAATCCGCCGCGGTGGACGGCGCCGGCTCCTGGCGCCGCATCTGGCACGTGACCCTGCCCGGCCTGCTGCCGGTGACGGTGATGCTGCTGATCCTGCAGCTCGGCAACGTCCTGACCGTCGGCTTCGAGCAGCTGCTGCTGCAGCAGCCGGCCGTCGGCGCCGGAGCGGCGCAGGTGATCGACACCTTCGTGTACTTCCGCGGCATCGCCGGCGGCGACTGGGGCGTCTCCACCGCGGTGGGACTGATCAAGGGCGTGGTCGGCACGGTGCTGGTGCTCGGTGCCAACCGACTCGCCAAGCGACTGGGAACGGACGGTCTGTTCTGATGGCTGCTGCACGTGCACCCTGGATGGAGAAGCCCAGCACGCTGGTGCGGATCGCGAAGGTGGTCGCGATAGCGATCATCGTGACGCTGATGCTGTACCCCTTCGCGTACGTCATCCTCGCCTCGCTCACCCCGCCCGGCGAGACGCTCCGCTTCGGCCTGGTCCCCACCGACTGGACGCTGGACGCCTACCGCTCCGTGCTCGCCGGCCGGATCATCCCGCGCGCGCTGATGGTCTCGATCGGGATCACCTTCGTGGGCACCGTGCTCTCGGTCGCCTTCACCACGATGCTCGCCTTCGGACTGACCCGCACCAAGGACATCCCCGGCTCCAAGGGGGTGCTGTACGTCGTGCTGTTCACGATGCTGTTCGGCGCCGGACTGATCCCCAACTTCATCCTGGTCAAAGAGCTGGGACTGCTGAACTCCTACTGGTCGCTGATCCTTCCCGGGCTGATCAGCGCCTTCAACATGCTCGTGGTGCGGAACTTCTTCATGCAGATCCCGGCCGAGCTCACCGACTCCGCCCGCATCGACGGCGCGAGCGACGGGCAGGTGTTCCTGCGGATCATGCTGCCGCTGTCCAAGGCCGTGATCGCCGTGATCGCGCTGTTCTACGCCGTGGGCTACTGGAACGCGTTCTTCAACGCCCTGATCTACATCCAGGACACCTCGAAGTGGCCGATCCAGCTGGTGCTGAACACCTATGCGGTGCAGGGCTCGCCGATCAGCAACATCGAGAACCCCAACGCGGCCGGCTCGGTCACCCCGCAGGCCATCCAGATGGCGATCGTGGTGCTGGCCACCCTGCCGATCCTGTGCGTCTACCCCTTCGCCCAGCGCTTCTTCACCAAGGGGGTGCTCACCGGCGCGATCAAGGGCTGAACCTGTCGGCCCGCCCACCTGTGCAGGCACCGTCTCGAGGAGGAGACCATGTCCCATCGCTTCACCCGCCGATCCCTGATGGCCGCGGGCGGCCTCGCCCCGCTCGCCGCCCTGGCCGCATGCTCCGGTGAGACCCCCGGCAGCGGCGTCGCCATCGACAACGCCACCGGTCTCGAGCTGCCGAACCACACGCCGCCGCCCGAGGTCGAGGGCGCGATCATCTCCGAGGTGGAAGGTGTGCCGCCCGGCTACGAGAAGCTCCCTGCCGAGCTGATCAAGACCGTCGACTCGCCTCCGGGGGACGGCAGCGCCGTCACCGAGTTCAAGATCAGCTGGGACGCTCCCGCGCCGCCGCTGGAGGAGAACATGTTCTGGCAGTCGTACAACGAGACCCTCAATGTCGACTACCAGCCGCAGATCGCGCCGGCCGCCAACTACGACGAGCGCCTGGCCACCCTGCTCGCCGGCGGCGACCTGCCCGACATCGTGCAGCTGCTGGACACCGCGCAGTCCGCTCGTGCGATCCGGGACGGGGCCTTCGCGGACCTCAGCCCGCTGCTGGCCGGGTCTGCGATCGACGAATGGCCCAACCTCGCCAACATCCGCGAGGACCAGTGGCGCTATGTCGCCTACGACGGCAAGATCGTCGGCTTCCCGATCGATCTGCCCGCCTACAACAACGAGTTCCGCTACCGCCAGGACTGGGCGGAGGAGAACGGCTACCCGGATCCGCCCGCCGATGCCGAAGAGTTCAAGGAGCTGTTCTCCTCCTTCTCCAAGATGGGGGTCGATGGCCGCTACGGCCTGGCTGACGCCCCGGGCACCGCGATGATCGCGGCCAACGCCATGTTCCATGTGCCGATCGGCTGGCGTCACGAGAACGGCTCCCTCACCTACCACCAGGAGACGGAGGAGTTCGCGGAGGCGGTGAAGTTCATGACCGAGCTGTGGGAGGCGGGAGCCTTCCACCCCGACGCCCTGTCGCTGGACGCGAACGTGGGCCAGACCCTCTCGATGATCCCGGCCGGGACGGTGGGCATCTCCTGGATCGCGACCGCGAACTGGTTCAACCCCGGGGTCTACTACGACGCCCTGCAGGAAGCTCCCGAGAGCTGGGCCGCCTTCGTCCCGCCGCACCACGCGGGCGATGGCGCGGGCCTGTTCGGCCGCTCCACCGGGGTGTTCGCCCGGGTGGGGATCTCCGCGCAGGCCGCTGAGGACGAGGAGCGGCTGAAGATGCTCCTGGACTACTGCAACTACCTGCGCGCCCCCTTCGGCAGCGAGGAGCACTACTTCCTCCACTACGGCGCCGAGGGCGACTACTTCACCCGCAGCGGCGGCGGCGATCCGCAGCCGGTGGAGGGCACCAGCTTCCAGCCGGAGGCCGCGCAGCTCACCTACGGCCTGGCGCCGGTGGTCTACGACTTCGCCGGCGCGCAGGACGCGATCACCGTCAACGAGCAGTACGTCAACAATTCGGAGATGGATCCGTGCGCGGGGCTGTTCTCCGACGCGGCCACTCGGGCGCAGCCGCAGCTGGACGAGCTGTTCGAGAGCTACGTCAACCAGATCATCGTGGGCAACCGCCCGCTGTCCGATCTGGAGGTCTATCTCGAGCAGTGGCGCTCCCGCGGAGGGGACGACATGCGCACCGAGTTCGAGGAGGCGCTCAAGGCGCGGGAGAACGGGGAGTGAGCATGCCGGAGAGCGCGGGTCTGGCTGATCTCTGTGTGCTCAGCGAGGCCAGGACCTTCTCGATCAGTGCGGAGAACCGTGACGGACGTGCGGGCGGCGGGGGACGCTCCGTCCGCGGCGACCACTCCACCGCCTGGGCCTCGCGCGAACTGCCGGTGGGATGGAAGAAGTCGCCCACCATCGACCTGGAGGGCCGCTCGCGACGCACCTTCGCCGAGATCGACGGGCCCGGCGTGGTCCAGCACCTCTGGATCACCGTGCTGCCCCAGCACCTGCGCTCGATCGTGCTGCGCGTGTTCTGGGACGGGGAGGAGGAGCCCTCCATCGAGGTGCCGCTGGGCGACTTCTTCTGCCAGGGCTGGGCACGGTACGTGCCGGTCACCTCGATCCCGGTCACCGTGGCGCCCGCGGGAGGGCTGAACTCGTACTGGCGCATGCCGTTCCGCCGCAGCGCCCGCTTCGAGGTCGAGAACCTCGGGACCGCCGCCATCGAGGGCTTCTTCTACCAGGTCACCTGGTCCGCCGAGGAGGTCCCGGAGCAGGCCGCCTATCTGCACGCCCAGTGGCGGCGCTCGGACCCGATGGGGGCGATGAGCCCGCACGTGATCCTCGATGCCGTGGCCGGGCAGGGGCATTACGTGGGCACCTACCTGGCCTGGGAGTCCCACCAGTCCGGTTGGTGGGGCGAGGGCGAGGTCAAGTTCTACCTCGACGACGACCTCGACGGCGTCGAGCCCGGGCAGGGCGGCGAGGGCTCCTCGGCACCGACGATCTTCCCCACCATCTGCGGCACCGGCACCGAGGATTACGTGGGCGGGGCCTGGGCGTTCGAGGACCCCCAGGGGCACTACGCCGAGTACTCCACCCCGTACCTGGGGATGCCCGAGGTGCACAGGCCCGACGGGTTCTACGCCTCCCAGCAGCGGTTCGGGCTGTACCGCTGGCACGTCCCCGATCCGATACGGTTCCGCGAGCGGATCCGGGTGAGCGTGCAGGCACTCGGCTTCCAGCGCCCGGTCGACGATCTGGTGCGCTACAAGCCGCTGCGAGACGACGTCGCCTCGACCGCCTTCTGGTACCAGGCCGAACCGCACCGCCCCTTCACCGAGGACCCCGCCTACCAGGTGCCCACCTGGGATCTGCTGGACCCCACCTGACCGCCTGAGGAGACCTGTGACCCACCGCCTGATCCCCGGCGCCAAGCGCCGCCTGCTCGACGCCTCCCCCTCGGCCGAGGAGCCCTGGTACATCAACGACCACACCCTGATCCGCGCCGCCGACGGGCGCTGGCACGTCTTCGGGATCTGGCATCCCGAACCGGCAGCACCGCTCGACGAGACGATGTTCCTCCATGCCTCCGCCGACGATCTCGAGGGCGCGGAGTGGACCATCCACGACCCGGTGCTCCACGCCCGCACCGGGCTCGGCGAGACCCACGTGTGGGCACCGCACGTCATCCACCACGATGGTCGGTACTGGATGTTCTACGCCGGCGGCACGGCAGACCACACGGCCTACCGGATGACCCTCGCGACCAGCGAGGACCTGTTCGTCTGGACCCCGCACGAGCAGGTCCTGTTCGAGGACGGCTTCGACGCCCGCGACCCGATGGTGATCCATGACGGACACAGCTGGCTGATGTACTACACCCGCACCTCCGCGCCCGGCGGCGGTCACCACGAGGTCGCGGTGCGCTGCAGCGAGGATCTGCTGGCCTGGTCCGAGCCCTCCGTCGCGTATCGGTCGAGTGCCATCGGCACCTTCGGCGGCCCCACGGAGTCCCCGTTCGTGGTGCGCACGCGCGAGGGCTGGATCCTGTTCGTGTGCGAGTCGACCCAGTACGACCGCACCCTGGCCTACTTCTCGACCGACCCGCTGCACTTCGAGGACGCCGGGCAGCTCGACGTGGACCTCGACGAGCACTGCGCCGAGATCGTCGCCGACGGCGGACGGACCTGGATCACCGGCGGCGGCTGGGGACGCGGTGGGCTGACCATCCGGGAGCTGCGGGTGCTCCCGGGCACCTGAGGCCGACGCCCCTCGGGCGTAGGGTGGAGGGATCGACGATCGAGGAGGTCGATCATGAGCACGAAGTTCGCCGTCGGCGACCACGTCAGCTGGAACTCCGAGGCCGGGCGCGTCTCGGGCACCATCACCGAGGTCCA
>JAAZLF010000548.1 GCA_012799425.1 Actinomycetales bacterium
CGCTCGCTGCGCAGCGCCCCGCCGGTCGCATACCTGGTGCGCCCCGAGACCACCTTCGACGGCCCCGAGGTGCGCCGCCACCTGACCGTCCTGGTGCTCACCGCCACGCACCTGCTGATCACTCACCTCGATGACGATCCCGCGGACGCGCTGAACCCCAGCCAGGTGGTCTCCACCACCGAGAGGATCCGGTTGCAGCGGATCACCGCCACCGGCCTGTCCCAGGTGTTCGACACCGACGGGCAGCACAGCCCCGCTCGGGAGGCGGAGATCACGCTCGGCGTGACCTGGGACGGGACGCGCCGGGTGGATGTCGAGCGGGCGGTCTGCGAGGACCCCAGCTGCCAGCTCGACCACGGGTACACGGGCACCACCGCGCCCTCGGACCTCGCGCTGCGGGTCAGTGCTCTGGCCGATGGTGCGGGAGCCGTCGACGAGGCGCTGGCCTTCCACGACGTCCTGCTCGACGCGATCGATGCGGCGACGGCCTGAGGCGGGCATGAACGGACCCGACCCCGCCCCCCGGGCGTCCCCTGGCCCGGAGGCTCCACAGATGTGGCCCTCGGACCTGCTGCCCCCACCGTTCGCTGCCGGGGCCCGCCCTGGCCTCCTGGACGTTCTGCGGCCGCTGGTCGACTCACCGGAACCCGGTCGCGATCTCGTGGTGCTGCTCGACGGGCTCGGGGCGGACCTCCTGCTCGAGCACCGCGCGCTCACGCCGACGCTCCGGCGTCTCGAGCAGCACACCGAGCGGGTGCGCACGGTCTCTCCGTCGACCACCTCCAGCGCCATGGTCTCCCTGCACACCGGTCTGCCTCCGCTTGAGCACGGGGTGCTCGGCTATCTCACGTACGATCCGCGGTCCGGCCGCAGCCTCAACCAGCTCACCGGCGCGCCCGGCACCGACCCACGCGGCTGGATGCCGCTTGCGACCCTCGTCGAAGCGGGAGCTCGTCGAGCGGTGCAGGTGGGGCCCAAGAAGCACGCAGGCTCGCATCTCAGCGGCGTCGCCTACCGGGGCTGGGAGTTCCGCGGGCATGGTCGCGAGGATCGCGTCGAGACAGTCCGCTCCGCGCTCCGCCGCGCCGGCCCCGACGGTCTGGTGCACCTGCATGTGGACGACGTCGACCACGCCGGTCACCGGTATGGCGTGGACTCGGAAGAATGGCGGACCGCGCTCGCGGAGGTCGACGGGCTGATCGGCACCCTGCTGCGCCGGCTCCCGCGAGGCACACGGCTCCACGTCACCGCGGATCACGGCATGGTCGACACCTCACCCGCGCACACCACGGACCTCGCGGATCATCCCCGGCTCCTGCGCCTGGTCCATGAGGTCGCCGGTGAGGCGCGGGCGCTGGCCCTCCACGCCGTGCCCGGCGACGGCGCCGGTGAGGAGCTCGCGGCCGCACTCGAGACCCTGCTCGGCGAGCGGGCGCTGGTCCTGCCCCGCGAGAGGATCCTCAGCAGCGGTCTGCTGGGCCCGATCGGCGCTGCGGTGTCGGCGCGGGTCGCGGAGCGGCTGCCGGACGTGCTGGTGCTGTA
>JAAZLF010000549.1 GCA_012799425.1 Actinomycetales bacterium
CGGCTGCGGCGGGCGTGACCTCCTGACCAGGCCCGAACGGCCATGCTCCAGGCCGAGGGGTGATCTTCGGGGTCGTTCCTGCGTAGAGTTGCTCGTCACAGACCCCGTACAGCGGCACGACGGCACCATGAGGAATGGAGCGCCCATGAGACGACGCAAGCGGCGAGATCAGTCCCCGAAGGGTGATCTGATGGTCGGTGTGCTGGAGCTGAGCGACGTGCTCTTGCAGGTGCTGATGTTCGTGGTGCGCATTCCGGTGCTGCTGCTGAGGCTCCTGAGCTGAGGGGCCCGGGGTGAGCCCGGCGGGCTCGCTTCGCGGATCGGGCTGTGGCGTACCCGGGCCCTCCTGCGGGACTCGGTGCTCCTTGCTGCTCAGTCCCCGTTCCCGGTGAGGCTCGCCGTGGGCAGCCAGGCAGCGCCCAGCAGCTCGGCCACGTCCGTGAGACCGGCGGTGTCCCCGCCCACGGTGTCGGAGGCCGCGGCGATCCGCTCGACCATCACCTTGCTCACCTGCTCCTCGACGGTGCCCTGCGCGTAGGCGATGTGCCAGGGGGAGACCTGGTGGTCACGGTGGGTGCGGCCGGTGACCTGACGGCCTGCGATGCCCGAGAACCGTGCCTGGTGGAACAGGCCCACGCGAGGGTCGGTGCTGGCCTGTCGGCCGCCCTCGAGGCTCTCCCCGGCGTGCAGGCTGATCGAGGCGACCGTGGTGAACACGCACACCTTCGCCGCGCCGGTCTGGAAGCGCAGCCGCTGCGCCTCGACGTCGAAGCGGTCCCGGCCGTAGATCGTGGCGACCTCGAGCCCGGCATCCTGCAGCCGTTCGGTGATCGGGTCCGCGGCGGTGCCGACGAACTCGACCGAGCACGCCACCTGCCGCTCCGCCTCGACCTGCTGGGCGATCCAGGCGACCGTGGAATCCACGCGGATCAGCCCGGCCTTCTGCCGGAACCGCAGTAGCGCCGCGCGTCCTTTGGCAGTGTTCCTACCGCGCCGGGCGATGTCCATCTCGCGGCAGAACTCTCCCCACTCCGCCTCGTACGCCGCGCGCTCGGCCGGGGTGAGCGCCACCGGCATCCCGGAGATCGGCACCGGCCCCCAGGGTGCGGCGCGGTGCAGCATCGCGGGCGGCTGCGCGTCCTCGAGCCAGCCGCGCACCATGGCGAGGTCCTCCGCCCGGCGGGTCGCGTCGGTGGTCCAGGTCGCTCCGTAGCGGCCCTTCTCCAGGCCGACGCCGTGGCGTTCGAGGGCGGCGGCGAAGTCGAGCCCGGGCTGCTTCGCGGAGGTCCACTGCGTCATCGGCTCGCTGTGCGCCTGCGCGTAGGCGGGGGCGAGGTAGGGCAGCTCGAGCGGCGTGTGTCCGGGTGTCGCGGTGGTCGTGATGACGAACGGGGCCGCGTCATGGGGCTTGCCGTGCCCGGAGAGCGCCGCCCAGAGCTTCCACCGCTTCGTGGTGGTGCGGCGCAGCGCATGGGCCTCATCCGCGATGATCACGTCCCAGTCGTGATCGGTGACCTTCGCCAGGCGGTCCCAGGTGATCACCACCCATTCCAGGCCGTCGTCGCCCAGGGCGGTGATGGTGCGGCACCAGTGCCCGATCGTGATCGCCGCGGGCCGGTCCGCGACCACCAGCACTCGTCGTGCGCCGCGCAGATCGCCCACGGCGGTCGCGCCGAGCACGGCGGAGATCGTCTTGCCCACGCCCGGTTCGTCCGCGAGCAGGAACTGGCGACCGCCGGCGGCGGCGTGGGCGGCGATCGCGTCGGCCGCCTCGTACTGGTTCTGGCGCGGTTCGAGATCCTCGGCCGGTTCGGGGTTCGGGGCGGGCGCGCCCGGGTTGAGGTGATTCTCCAGGAAGCGGCCGAGCGTGTGCGGGCCCGGGGCGTACGGCGCGAGATGCTCGGGAAGGGTGCGGCCCACGTGCAGATGCATCGACACCGCCGGGTGCCAGGAAGCGCCCTCGACCTGGGTGCCGTAGGGGACGTCGAGCACCCACAGCCGCTCACCGGGGCCGACGAACGGCAGCTCCCGCGACGCCGATGCGGACCGCGTGCGGCGCGAGGAGCTGCGGCGCCTGCGGGTGCTGGATCGACGGGTTCTGGCCACCCCGCGACCCTACCGGGGTCGAAGCGGCGAGCGGCGACAGCTCACCGCCGTGACCTCGGCAGGCGTGGCGTGGCCGGGCACCGTCAGGCGCGAGCGCCGAGCTCGACCACGTGCTCGGGGAGGCGCTCGTTGCTTCCGTACATGAAGTGGTTCGCCATGTTCTCGGAGAACCGGCTGGCCTCCGGGGTGCGGCCGACGGCCTCGGCGACCTCGCGGATATGGATCGGGGCGGCGCCGCAGCACACCCCCAGGTAGTTCACGCCGAGTGCGTAGGCCTCCTCGGCGAAGGCCCGGATCTCGTAGCGATTGGCGAGCAGGGGATCCAGCGCCGTGGGGAAGGTGCGCCCGTGCGGGGAGGGCACGGTCGCTGCGGCGTCCGAGAGGTTGAAGAACGTCGGCTCCTCCTGCGTGGTCCGGTAGGGGATGGGCAGCGCGCCCACGTGGCAGGAGACCGCCTCGCGGATCTGCCGCAGCCACGGCAGCAG
>JAAZLF010000550.1 GCA_012799425.1 Actinomycetales bacterium
CCGTGGTCCCGCAGCGCCTCCGCGGTGCGGGAGAGCTGCGTGACCGTCGCGACGTAGGCCAGGAAGACGCCGCCGGAGACGAGCACCTCCGCCGCGGCGTCCACGCACTCCCATGGAGCAAGCATGTCCAGCACCACGCGGTCGACTGCGGGCTCATCGGGCGAGAGCGTCGGGGCGATCTCCTGGAAGTCTCCGATTGACAGCTGCCAGGAGGGATGGAGCTGGCCGAAGAACGTCTCGACGTTCTCACGGGCGACCTCGGCGAAATCCTCGCGCCGCTCGATGGAGTGCACACTGCCCTCGGGGCCGACGGCGCGCAGCAACGCGGTGGTCAGGCCGCCGGAGCCGACGCCCGCCTCGAGCACCCGGGCCCCGGGGAAGATATCGCCCCACATCAGTATCTGGGCGGAGTCCTTGGGGTAGATAATCGCGGCGCCGCGCGGCATAGAGAGCATGTAGTCGGCGTACAGCGGGCGCAGCGCCTGGTAGCGGGTGCCGTTGCTGTCCTCGACGACCACGCCGTCCTCCGCACCGATCAGCTGGTCGTGGCGCAGCACCCCGCGATGGGAGTGGAACTCCCCGCCGGGTCTGAGGGTGATCGTGTGCAGCCGGTTCTTGGAATCGGCGAGCTGCACCTTGTCACCGAGGTCGAAGGGCCCGGTGCGGTCCAGACCGCGCTTCGGGGCCCGGGGGGCGGGCTCCTGCGCCCCGGGACGGGCGGCGGGCTGCGGCTGCTGAGTCATGGTTTCCAGCATATGGCGTGCCGGCGGGCACTGACCGTGATGTTCACCGCCGGCGCAGGAGCGCATTCACATCGGCGCTCATGATCACGCCGAGCACCGTGCTGTTCTCCCCGAGCACCAGGTACGCGGGTGCCGGACGAGACAGCATCGCCTCGATCAGCGCATCTCCCTGCGCGGCCGCGGGCAGCGCCGCGATGTCCCCTACGGAGCTCGCGACGGCCTGCGCCGGAGTGGTCGCGCGGTGCTCGGGCGGAACCGACGCCGCCGCCGCGAGGTCGATCCGGTGAGCACGGCCGAGACGGTCCGGTCCGGCGGCCGTGCGGTCGAGCAGCAGGACGCGCTCGAGCTCCTCCGCCGCGCCCAGCTCGGACAGGGGCGCCTGCGGCGGGACGATGCGCACCGGGACGGCGAGCCCGGAGGCGTCGAGGGTGCGGATGCGTGCCTGCAGCGCGGCGCCGTCGAGCGCCCGGGAAGCACCCTGCCACAGGAGTCCGGCGATCAGCATCGCCCACACCAGGGTGAGCAGGGAGAGACTCCCGGCCCCGCCGGTGCGCACGACATGCGCCAGCGGCGTGACCACCACGCCCACAGCGATGGCACGCCCTGCCCAGGCCGTGATCCGCGTGGCGAGGACCCGGTTCCTCAGGGCCGCCGCCAGGAGCGACTCAAGCGCTCTGCCGCCGTCCATCGGCAGGCCCGGCAACAGGTTGAACAGCGCGAGGGCGAGGTTCAGCCACGCGCTGACCGTGAAGAACACCGCGAGCGAGGAGCCGGTCTCCGTCAGCCGGATCGCCCCAGCGGCCACAGCCGCCAGCGCTGCGTTGGACGCCGGTCCGGACAGCGAGACCAGCATCGAGCCCAGCGCCGGCATCTGCCGTGCGCGGTACTGCGTGTGCCCGCCCCAGAGGGTCAGGGCGATGTGGTCGACCGTGGCGCCGAAGGCTCTCGCGGTCAGGGCGTGGGCGACCTCATGCACGAGCACGGAGACGATCATGAACAGGCCGATGCCGACGGCGAGCAGCACCACCGTGCCCTGCTCCGCGCCGCCGCGGCTGAGGGCCGGGTACATCAGCACCGCCAGCAGCAGGACCGTGACGAGGGTGCCCGGGCTGACGCGGATCGGGGGCAGCGCTCCGAGGCGGAGCATGGGGCTTCTCATCATCCGTCTCCCTCCGTGGCCCGGCGGCGGCTCCCCAGGGCAGGCAGAGGATAGCCGCTCCCCCTGCGCACCGGCTCAGCGCCGCGCGGACCTATGATGGAGCGATGAGTCGAATCGCCATCACGGCTTTCAGCGGATGGAACGATGCCGGCGAAGCCGCCACCGGGGTGATCGAGCACCTGCTCGAGGTCTGGCCCTCACGGCCGGTCGGTGCGGTCGACGCCGAGGAGTTCATCGACTTCCAGGTCAACCGTCCCGAGATCCGGACCACGGAGGACGGCACGCGGGTCATCGACTGGCCCGACACCCGTCTGCACCTGATCACCCCGCCGCAGGGCCCGGAGATCGTCGCCGTGATCGGGCCCGAGCCCTCGCTGCACTGGAAGCGCTTCTGCGACGAGGTGCTCGAGCAGCTCCAGCTCCTGGCCGTCACCTCCGTGATCTCCCTCGGCGCCCTGCTCGCGGACTCCCCGCACTCCCGTCCCCTGCCGGTCTCCGCCCAGGTCGAGACCGTTCCAGCGCAGGGCACCGGGCAGGAGCAGTACTCGGGACCGATCGGGGTGCCCACCATCCTCGCCCGGCGCACCGCGAGCGCGGGGCTTCCCACCACGAGCGCGTGGGTCCAGGTGCCGCACTACGTCTCCCAGAACTCCTCCCCCAAGGCCGTGCTCGGTCTGATGCGGGAGGTGCAGGAGGTCGTCACCGCGCCGATCCCGCTCGACGAGCTGGTCGAGGACGCGGAGGCCTGGGAGCGAGGGGTGGACGAGCTCGCCCGCACCGATGAGGATGTGGCCGAGTACGTGCGTCGTCTGGAGCAGGCGCAGGATGCGGCCGGCCTTCCCGAGGCCAGCGGCGACGCGATCGCGAAGGAGTTCGAGCAGTTCCTGCGGCGTCGTCGGGGCCAGGAATGAGCTGACCGGCCCGGTCAGTCCAGGGCGATGCCGAACAGGGCGTCGACCGCCGCCGCGACATCGCCGGGCCCCTCGGACGGGTTCTCCTCGACGTCCGCGCCCGCGGCCCAGCTGTCCAGCGCCTCGAGAGCGGCGGCCGTGTCGAGGTCGTCCCGCAGCGCGGAGCGCAGAGCATGCACCGTCCCGGGGTGGTGCCCGCCGCGGCGCGCGGCGAGGCGGTAGCTCTCCAGCCGGGCGAGGGCCAGCTCGAGCTCCTGCGCGGACCATTCCCAGTCCGAGCGGTAGTGATGGGCCATCAGCACCAGGCGGATGGCCATCGGGTCCACCCCGTCCTGGACCAGGCGGTGCACGAAGACCAGGTTGCCCAGGGACTTGCTCATCTTCTCGCCCTCGTGCGCGACCATGCCGCTGTGGGCGTAGCTGGTCGCGAACGGTCGGCCGAGCGCCACAGCGTGTGCGGCGCTGAGGTCGTGGTGCGGGAAGATCAGGTCGCTGCCCCCGGCCTGGATGTCGAAGGGCAGGCCGAGCGCCTCCTCGGCGATGCAGACGCACTCGACGTGCCATCCCGGACGACCGCGGCCGAGCTCACCTGCGTCCCAGGCGGGCTCGCCCGGACGCTCGGCGCTCCACAGCAGCGGATCGAACCGTCCCCGCTTGCCCTCCCGGTCGGGATCGCCCCCGCGCTCTGCGAAGACCTCGAGCATCTGCTCCTGGGTCCATCCGGAGACGTCGCCCAGGGCGCCGTCGAGGGAGAGGTCCAGGTACCAGTCGGGTCCCTCGGCGTCACTCGCCTCGACGGGATAGGCGCGGCCGCGCTGATACAGGGAGCGCACCACCGCGATGATCCCGTCCATCGCCTCGCTCACGGAGCGGTAGGTCTGCGGTGCGAGGATCCGCAGTGCCGCCATGTCCGAGACGAACAGCTCGACCTGCGAGGCGGCGAGCTCGCGCCAGTCCACGCCGTCGCGGTCGGCGCGCTCGAGCAGCGGGTCGTCGACATCGGTGATGTTCTGCGCCATCTCGACCTCGACACCGGTGTCGAGCAGTGCGCGTCGCATCAGATCCGCCGCGTGATAGGTCGCGGCGTGGCCGAGGTGGGTGGAGTCGTAGGGGGTGATCCCGCAGACGTACAGCCGTGCCCGTCCAGGAGTCAGCGGGATGATCGGCGCGATGCGTCCCGTCCGGGTGTCGTACAGCCGCAGCGGCACGTCGGAGGCGGGCAGGGGGTTGAGCGCAGGAGAGGTCCAGGAGAGCACCAGACGATCATACGATCAGCGGGCCGCGCGGTGGTCAGGCGCCTCCCAGCGGGTCCAGCGCACCGACGCCGAGCAGCGCCAGCAGCACCAGGCCCGCACCGACGCGATAGATGACGAACATCATGTAGGAGCGGGTCTCGATGACGCGCATGAACCAGACGATCACGGCGTAGCCGACCACGAAGGCCACCGCGGTCGCGACCACGATCGCCAGGAGCGAGGGCTCCCCCGCGGCAGCAGCCGCCGCCCGCCCGTCGGCCGTCAGCAGCACGGGCACCTCCTTCGCCGCCTTGTACAGCCCCGAGGCGAACACTGCGGGCACGGCGAGCAGGAAGGCGTAGCGCGCGGCCGCCTGGCGGGTGTAGCCCATCAGCAGGCCTGCGGTGATCGTGCCGCCCGATCGGGAGACGCCCGGGATCAGCGCGAGCGCCTGCGCCAGGCCGAACAGGATGCCGTCGCGCACGCTGAGCTCCTTGAGCTCCTTGCGCTGCGGGGCGATCCGGTCCGCCAGACCCAGCAGGAGCCCGAAGCCGATCAGCATGATCGCGGTGATGTAGAGGTTGCGCAGGGTGTGGTCGATCTGGTCCTCGAACAGCAGGCCCAGCACGCCGATCGGGATCGAGCCGATGATCACCAGCCAGCCCATCCGCACGTCCGGGTCCGAGTGCGGGATCTTCCCCGCGAGAGCTTTGAACCACCTGCCGATGATGCGGGTGATGTCGTTCCAGAAGTAGATGAGCACGGCGAGCTCGGTGCCCAGCTGGATGATCGCGGTGAACGCGGCACCGGGCTCCTGGCCGGGGTTCAGCAGCTCTCCGGCCACGCGCACGTGCGCGCTCGAGGAGACCGGGAGGAACTCCGTCAGGGCCTGGACCAGTCCCAGGATCATCGCCTCGATGAACGACATGAACACTCCTCGCGATCGGCTCAGGGAAACGTCCGCGTCACGCGATGGCGGCACCGGACCCCGGACAGAGTACGCGGCGCCGGGCGGTGGGCCCGGCGCCGCGCAGCGGAGCAGTGGTGAAGACTACGTGGAGGTGCGGTGACCTGCGTCCGGGCGCCTCAGCGCTCAGCGCGCGGAGGCTTCCTCGCCGTCATCGCTTTCGTAGTCGTCATCATCGTCATAGTCGTCCTCGTCGTCGTCGAAGTCGTCGAGATCGTCGAAGTCGTCATCATCGTCGTCGTCATCCTCATCATCGTCGTCGAAGACGATCAGCGGGGTGGCGACGTCGTACGCGTCGAAGAGGGCGTCGTCGTAGGTGTCGAACGCCGTGGCCAGCCGCTCGGTGGCGGAGTCCAGGGCGGGATCGTCGTCACCCCGCGAGGCGGCAGCGGCCTCGTAGTGACGTTCGAGGGCGGCGATCAGCGCAGCGAGAGCGGAGCGAGGATCCGTGTTCATGGTTGGACGGTACCCCGTCCGACGGCAGAATGGACAGAGGAGTCGCGCGCGTCATGGTCGCGAGCCCGCCACAGCCGCGGCAGCCCCGCCGACCCCGGCCCCGCAGGTCACCGAGCTCAGGAGGAAAATCCGTTGATCCGACCTCGTACCCCGCTCGTCGCCGGGATCCAGCACGTGAGCGATCCACGCGGGTGGCAGGACCTGCCCATCGAGCGCGGCCGCCGCGCGGCGGACTACGAGTTCCAGATCTTCACGGTGCCGCGCGGCACCTCCGTCGGGCAGGTGCGCGCCGAGCTGGCGGAGCAGGCGGAGTACGGCCGATGGGAGCACGCCCGCACCCGGCTCTACGTCGGGGGCGGCAAGAAGGTCTGGATGCGCCGACGGATCATCCGCGTCGAGTCCACCCTCTGAGGCCTCTGAGGGCTCGCCTCCCCGCCCGCGACCGCGACGGCCGTCCACAATGTGCCGGTGCGGGGCGGCCGCGCGAGGCAGGATCTGGTCCAATGGCGTGGTGCCCGAGAGCTCCCCTGTGCTGATCGCCGTGCTGCTGGTGGCGTACCTGCCGCCCGCAGTGGTGCTGTCGTGGATCGACGGCCGAGAGCGCCGGCTGCCGAACCGCTGGGTCGCGGGGCTCACGGTCGCCGTGGCTCTGCCGCTGCTCGGCCTCGCACTGGCCGTGCCCGACCTCCGGCCGGGCCTGCGCACCGCCGCCGCGCTCGCGCTGGTGCTGGGGCTCGGCGCGATCGTGATGAGCCTGATCGCTCCCCCGCTGCTGGGCATGGGAGATGCGAAGACCGTGCCTGCGGTGGTGCTGATGTCCGGTGCGCTGGGAACAGAGGTGCTGATCGCCGCGCTGCTGGGGATCGCGCTGGTGGGAGGCGCGGTGGGCACGGCGGTGATCGCTGCGACCCGCCGCGCAGGTGTGCGGTTCGCGCTGGGCCCGGTGCTGCTGGGAGGCCCCTTCCTGGGCCTGCTGGGCGCTCCCGTGGTGAGCGCCGCGCTCGGCACGGGCTGAGCCGCTCAGCCTCCCGCCCTGCGCTGGCGGGCGGTCTCGTACAGCGCGATCGACCCGGCCACCGCAGCGTTCAGAGAGGAGGCGCTGCCCATCATCGGGATCTCGGCGACGACGTCGCAGGACTCGCGCCAACCGGCGCTCATCCCGATCGTCTCGTTGCCGACCACCAGCAGGGTGGGGCCGGTGAGATCGGTGTCGGACAGCTGGTGCCCGCCCGCCTCGTCCAGGCCGACGACGGTCCATCCCTCCCCCAGCACGCGCCGGCCCTCGATCCACTGCATGACATCCCGGTGGGAGGGCAGGCGCAGCACCGGCATCGCGAACAGCGAGCCGGTGCTCGCGCGGATCGCCGCGGGATCCCATGGGTCGGCGGAGCGTCCGGTGATCAGCAGCCCGCCTGCACCCAGCGCATCGACGGAGCGGGCCAGCGATCCGATGTTCCCCGGCCCCGAGGGTCGGTCGAAGGCGACCAGCACGCGCCGGGACCCCGGGGCGAGGCGCTGCATATCGTCAGAGGGCACCGTCGCCAGCGCGAGCAGCTCCGGAGAGCCGTCCTCACGCTCCCCCAGCTCGGCCATCAGCTCGGGAGCGACGATCACGACCGGCGCCGGAGGATGCGCCAGCAGGTCCTGCGCCCAGCGTGAGGGCTGGTCCCTGCCATCGCACAGCAGCGCCCGGATCTCGACCCCGTGGGCGATGGCCTGGGAGATGGGGCGCACTCCCTGGATCAGCATCTCGCCGGTGCGGGTGCGCTTGGTGCGGTTGGTCAGCAGCGCCTGCCACTGCTGGAACAGGGCGTTGCGCCGGGCGAGGCGGGCAGGCAGCTTCTGGTTCATGCCCCGACGCCCTCGTACCCGCGCTGGCGCCAGGCTTCGTACACCGCGATCGAGACCGCGTTGGCGAGGTTCAGCGAGCGCCTGGCGGGGAGCATCGGGATCCGCACCCTGGCCGTGATCCGCGGATGGGCCATCACCCTCTCGGGAAGACCTGTCGGCTCGGTCCCGAAGAGCAGCACGTCCTCGCGGCGGTACTCGACGGACTCGAAGGAGACCTCCGTGCCCGAGGTGAAGGCGAACACGCGCGCCTCGGGCACGGCAGCCAGGGCCTGGTCGATGCCGGGATGGATGCTCACATCGGCGAGATCGTGGTAGTCGAGCCCGGCACGGCGCAGCTTCGCGTCCTCCAGGTCGAAGCCGAGCGGTTCGATCAGGTGCAGACGGGCACCCGTGACGGCGGAGAGCCGGATCGCGTTGCCGGTGTTGCCGGCGATCGCGGGCTCGTGGAGGAAGACGTGGACCATGCCGGAGATTCTTCCACGCCCGTGCTCACGGCGAGATCCCGAGCGGCCGCCCGTCCGCGCTCTCCGGGCGGTGCGGGCCGAGCCCGGTGGCCGGGTTCACCTCCGGGATGGGCGTCGCGCGGGTGATCCCTCCGCCGGCGTGCAGAGCAAGGATCACGTCGGTGCCTGCGACGTCCCTGACCCAGATCGTCGGCTGTGACGACCAGGTGCCGCATCACGCGATGCTTTGTGCGCCCGCGTGCACGGGGGCTTCTGCCGGCGGCGGTGGGACCCGGATGAAGCGGGAGGCGATCGCTCCGATCGTGCACAGGACGAGAGGGTAGAGGCACAGGTACACCCGGAAGGCCTGGCCCGGCGCATCCCCGGGACGCTCCCCCGAGTAGTACCCGAACAGCAGGCCGAGCGAGGCCAGGGCCAAGCCGGTGACCGCACCGTTGAGCCGGCCGAACACTCCGAAGGCGGAGAGGAACAGACCCTCGCGGTGCACGCCGTCGCGCACGGCGTCGAGATCGAGGACGCGTGCGATGACCAGGTCGTTCGTCGCCATCATGCCGGCCCACCCCACTCCCAGCACAGCGCCTGCCCCCAGTGCCGCGGGCAGCGAGCCGGCGAAGTACATCAGCGCGAACGAGACGCCCAGCACGATGAAGGCGATGCGCCAGGTGCGCAGAGCTCCGATCCGGGCTATCAGGCGCAGCCAACCGAACAGCGCGCCCGCACAGACCAGGATGACGACCCCCTGGAGCACGAAGGCATAGGCGACCGGAAGGCCCAGCGTGTATCGGACGTACAGCTGCACCCCGGCCAGCACGATCGCCACAGCGATGCCGTAGCAGGCGCTGGTCAGCCCGACCGACCAGAACAACGGGTTCTTCAGCACCTGGACGACTGCTGGCAGCAGGCGCGGCCTGCGCTCCAGGGCATGCTGGGGGTTCTCCCGCACTCCGAGCGCCATCACAGTGATCACCACCACGGCGATCAGCCCGTACAGCACTGCGGTCAGCGTGAATCCCCGGGTCGACTCCTCGGTGCCCAGCAGCGATGTGGTCAGCACCGGCGTCAGGGCGAGGGAGATGATCATCGCCACCAGCTGGAAGGCCTGGCGAAGCACATTGGCGAGCCCGCGGCGCCGCTCGGTGGGGAACAGCTCGGGCAGCAGCGCCCCATAGTTCGCGTTCAGCATCGAGTCGAACAGCTCGGAGAGGATCGCGAACACGGCGAACCAGAGCACCAGCGCCGCACCGTCGAGTGCTGAGGGCGGGCTGAACAGCGCGATCATCGAGGCGGCCAGCAGAGGCGCGCCGATCAGCAGCCAAGGACGCCTGCGTCCGAAGCGGGTGCGGGTGCGGTCGGAGAGGTGGCCCAGCAGCGGATTGTCTATCGCATCGATCACTGCGTAGAGCACCATGACCACGGCGTAGGCGCGGACGTCCATCCCCAGGATGTCCACGTAGAACAGCACGATCGAGCTCTTGACCATGGTGATCGGGATCGAGGTGCCGAACATTCCCAGGGCGTAGCGCCACGGTGGGGTGCGCTCGAGCGGCCCGGTGGGCGGGGACGCTGCGTCCGGCGATGCTGCCACGGCGGTTCCTTGCCTCGGGGGTGTCGCTCGCATCGTAGTCGTGGCCGCGCGGTGCCCGGGAGGAACCTGCCGGGATGCGAAGAACCCCGATCCACTCAGTGGATCGGGGTTCTCATCGCGTGTCCGAGGGGGGACTTGAACCCCCACGCCCTAAGACGGGCACTAGCACCTCAAGCTAGCGCGTCTACCAATTCCGCCACCCGGACAGGTGATCGCTCGCGGCGACTAGAGAAGATTAGCACGCACTCAGGGATGGTTCGCACCCGAAAGCGGCCCTGCCAGGGAGAACGTGAACACAATCACGCCGAGGCACCGACCCGGCCCGCTTCCAGGAGGTCATGGAGCAGGGCGAGCACCGTGCGGGCCCGGCAGGACAGCTCCGAGCCGTTGTCCGGCAGGCGCTCGCAGAGATCCTGCAGTGCCGCGGCGCACAGCACGGTCATCGTGGGATCGGGGGCATCGAGCAGGCCGCTCTCCCACCGCGCCATGGTGTCCAGATGGGCGGAGAGCTCGTCGGCCACGGAGTGACGACCGTCGTCGAGCAGCTCGACGCGGGCGCGCGCCGCCAGCGCCGTGCAGCTGCGGAGCATCGAGGTGGAGGCGCCGCGGTCGATCCGGCGGGCCGCGATCACCGGATGCGGCGGGCCGATCACGGCGGGAAGCTCCTCGCCGGCCGCCGCTGCAGCTGTGATCCGCTCGTCCACTGCGCGTTCCAGCTCCATGGGCCACCTTCTCAAGCTTGTGCCGGACCCGCTGCGGGCCCTGTGACGGCTCCCACTTTACTCCCGCTTTACCGAAGGGGACAAGGCCGGACCGGCCCTCAGCTGCCGGCGCGGCGGCTGCCGAGCTCTGTTCGCGCTGCAGACAGCATCTGTGCCACCGGTGCGGATGGGATCCCGAGCATCGAGCGCAGCTGCATGTCCGCCTGGTGCACGAGCATCTCGAGCCCGTCCGCCACCTCTCCCCCGGCCCCCTGGACCGCTGCCGCGATCGGCGCAGGCCAGGGGTCGTACAGCACGTCGAGGAGCACCGTCGGGACGGGCAGGCGGTCGAGCTCCCGCCACTGCTCCGCGACCGCGCGAGCGCCGTCGACGGCCAGCGCGCTGACCACGGCCTCCGCGGAGAGCACCTCGTGATGGCGGTCCCATGGGACACGGGTGACGGCCACACCCTGGGAATGGGCGAGATCCTCGAGAGGTGCCAGCTTGTGGGGGTTCCGTGCGGATAGCAGCACCGTGCGCGCACCGAGCTGCATCAGCGCCGCGAGGGCGCTCGACGCGGTGGCCCCCGAGCCGAGCACCGCACCGGTGCGCGGGGCGTGGGCGCCGTGGTCCCTCAGCGCGGCGACGATGCCGTGCACGTCATGGTTCTCCGCGCGCCATCCCCCGTTCGCACGGAGCAGGGTGTTGGAGATGCCCAGCTGACGGGAGGTCTCGTCCCTCTCACCGGCCAGGGCGAAGGCCTCGGGTTTGCCGGGCATCGTCACGCTGAGCCCGAGCAGCTGCCCGCCCTCGCCGTGGCGGAGGAACGAGGCGAGCTCTCCGGAGGGCACCTCGTGCCGCTCGTAGACGGCGTCCGTGATGCCGAGCACCTCGTAGGCGGTGCGGTGCAGCACCGGCGAGAGCGAATGCGCCACCGGTGATCCGACGACGGCGAACCGCCGCGGGCTCAGCCCTTCGATGCCGCCCATTCCTGCCACTCCTCGACGTTCTTCTCATGCTCTGCCCAGGTCTCGGCGAACCTGGTCTCGCCTGTATCGGTGTTGACGCTGACGAAGTACAGCCAGTCACCCGCCGGCGGCTCGTCGACCGCGTCGAGAGCGTTCGCTCCGGGCGCGGCGATCGGACCGGGAGGCAGGCCCTCGTAGAGGTAGGTGTTGTACGGGCTGTCGGTCGCCCGCTCCTTGTTCGTGGTGCCCACGCTGGTGGACTTGCCGGTCACGTAGTGGACGGTGGAGTCGAACTGGAGCTTCATCGGGGAGCCGTCCGCCTCACCAGCCCCCTCGAGCCGATTGCGGATGGTCCGCACGACCTTCCCGTAGTCCTCCGGGTTGCGCACCTCCATCTCAGCGAGGGAGGCGATCGTCAGGGATTCGTGCCAGTCCTCCTCGGGGATCCCCCGGTCGGTGAGCTCCTGCTCCATGCGCTCCCACATCATCATGATGACGTCCTCGGCGGTCGCGTCCTCGTAGATGTCATAGCGGCCAGGTGCGAGGTAGCCCTCGAGGGACTCCGCGGAGTTCTCAGGGATCCCGTAGCCGGTGTAATCAGCCGCCGCGGCCTCGAACTCCTCCACAGGGATGTCGGTCTCCTCGGCGAGCTGCTCCCAGACCTGGCTCACGCGCCGGCCCTCGGGGATGATCACGCGATGCCCGGCGAGGTTCGACGGGTCCAAGAGCGCATCCAGCGCATCGGAGGAGGCCATCTCGAGCTTGAGCTGGTAGATGCCCGGTTCGATGCGAGAGGCGTCCGGGGTGTTGGAGAAGATGTTCACGAAGGGTCCGGGCGTCTTGATCACGCCCTCCTCGACCAGGGTGCCGGCGATGTCGGAGCCGGTGTCCCCCTCGGAGACCTCGACCACCGCCTCGCCGCTGCCGGGTCCCGGATAGTCCGCGGCCTCCTGCTCGACGCTCACGTTCGAGGTGATCCAGCGGTATCCCTGGACGCCGCCCACGGCGATGCCGCCGACGACCAGGAGCACCAGGAGCACCGGCAGCACGCCGCGGAGGAAGCCTCCGCGCTTCGGCGCACGACGTCGTCCGCGCCGCGAGGACCTCCCCCCAGCCGCGGGGGACGGATCCTGCGACCCCGCGAGCTCGTCGAACGAGAGGTCCTCGTCGTGCATCAGGCGTCCTCCTGGGTCGTCTCCTGGACAGGGGTCGGCTCGACCTTCTCTCCGGTGCGCGCCCCAGTGGATCTCTCCACATCCAGCGCCTGCTGGAGGATCATCACCGCGGCGACCTGGTCGACGACCTGGCGGTGCTTGCGACCTTTGCGGCCCGAGCTGTGCAGCGCCTTGTGCGCGGAGACGGTCGTGAGCCGTTCGTCGATCAGCCTGACCTCGATGTCCGGTGCATCCCGGGACAGCAGGGTCACGAGCTCCGCGGTGAAGGCCCGCGCCTTCTGCG
>JAAZLF010000551.1 GCA_012799425.1 Actinomycetales bacterium
CGAGGCCGTCGAGAGCGCGGACGGTGCCGTAGCGCTTGTGCAGGCCGCGCAGGCTGATCGCGGCCGTGCTCGGGGCCCGGTCGGGGGCGGCGGCGGGGGCTGTCGTCGTGGTCATGGCACTACGTTCCCGTCAGGGCGGGCCGCTCCCCAGTCCCGTCGATCACGTCCGCCCCATGACAGTCGTCATGGGGCCCGCTGCGGGGGATAGTCTGGATCGGTGCTGATCAGACAGGTGCGGCCCTTCGATGCTGCGTCCGGCGAGGTCCCGGCCCATCCGGTGGACCTGCGGATCCAGGGCGGCGTGGTCACCCGGATCGACGCCGGTCTTCGCCCCTGCCACGGGGAGGAGACCCTCGACGGCGGGGGCGCTCTCGCGATCCCCGGGCTGTGGGACCAGCACGTCCACACCGGCCAGCTCGCGCAGGCCCATGCCCGCCTGGACACCTCTGGGGCGGGCAGCGTGGGCGTGATCCTGGAGCTGGTGCGGGCCGAGCTCGCCGCACGCCGCGAGACCGTGAGGGATCCCGCGCAGGCGCTGATCGGCTTCGGCCACCGCCTGGTGGATTTCGCGATCCAGCCCACGGTGCCGGCGCTGGACGAGGCCACGGGGGCGGTGCCGACGGTGCTGATCGGCGGGGACGCCCACCATGCCTGGCTGAACTCCGCCGCGCTGCGTGCCCTGGGCCTGCCTCCGCGGGACGGGATCGTCGCCGAGGAGGAGTGGTTCGTGCTGGTGCCGCGCCTGCCGGAGCTGCCCGGGGTGGCGGACGCCGTGGCGACCGGGGCGGCGATGATGCAGCGTCAGGCGCTGCAGCGCGGAGTGGTGGGTCTGGTGGACCTGGAGTGGGGACGGCCCTGGGAGACCTGGCCGCCTCGTGCTCCGCGGCTGCGGATCCGCACCGGCGTGTATCCCGAGGAGCTCGCGGCCGCGCCCGGGCCCACCGGCACGGTGCTGGATGCTCGGGGCCTGGTGACGATGGGGCCGTTGAAGGTGATCGTCGACGGGGCGCTGGGCTCCCACTCGGCCTACACCCGCGATCCCTACACCGACGGTCACGGCTATGCGGGCCGCGGTGTGCTGAGCGTGGGTCCCGACGCCCTGCGGGAGGCGCTGCGGCAGGCGAAGGCCCAGGGGCTGACCGCCGCGGTGCACGCGATCGGTGACGCCGCCGCGCAGGTGGCCCTCGACGCGATCGCCGCGGTGGGCATCGACTCCCGCATCGAGCACGCGCAGATGCTCACCGACGAGGACATCGACCGGATGGCTGCGCTCGGTGTCACCGCCTCGGTCCAGCCGGCGCACCTGCTGGACGACCGTGATGCCACCGAGGCTGTCTGGCCCGGTCATGGCACCCGCGCCTTCCGCCTGCGCGACCTGCTCGAGGCGGGCGTGCCGCTCGCCCTGGGCTCCGACGCCCCGGTCGCCCCGCTGGATCCGTGGCTGGCGATGGCCGCTGCCGTGCATCGCAGCGCCGACGAGCGCCCCGCCTGGCATCCCGAGCAGCAGCTGCAGCCGCGCCACGCCCTCGCCGCCTCCACCGATGGGGTCACGTCCCTGCAGGTGGGCGGGGTGGGGGATGTGGTGCTGCTCGAGGGCTCCCCGTTCGCTGACGTGCCGGTGGGGGCCGATGGGCTGATGGTCGACGCCGCGGCCCGGGACGCCGCGCAGCGGCTGCGGGAGGCCGAGGTGCTGGCGACGGTCGTGGCGGGGAGGCTCGAGTCCCAGCGCTGACCCCGCGACGACTATGCACGATAGTAATGAATGAGGCATAGTGGGGCCATGCGTCGTATCGTCGAATGGTTCCGCCGTCAGCGCGAGGCCCTCCGCCTGGCGGGGACGGCCCTGCGGGAGTGGCGTGCGCGCCAGGTGCTCATCGCCGCGCTCGCAGCGCTCGCGATCGCCCTGGTGATGGGTCTGGCGACCGTGCTGATCCCCAACTCGTTCTTCACGCGCGACATCCCGACGTTGCCGTGGAACTACCCGGTCTGGATCCTCACCTCCGTGCTCATGGGCATCCTGATCGCGACCTACGTCGCGCCGCCGAGGGCCCCGGCCGCAGAGGCTTCCGGCTCCGTCGACGCGAGCGAGGCCCGCAGCGCCCGCACCGGCACGGCGGCCGGCATCCTCGCCTGGTTCGCGGTGGGCTGCCCCGTGTGCAACAAGATCGCACTGCTGGCGCTCGGATACAGCGGGGCGCTGACCTGGTTCGCGCCGGCGCAGCCATTCCTCGCGGCCCTCGCGCTGGTGCTGTCCCTGTACGCCGTGATCTGGCGCCTGAAGGGTCAGGTCGCCTGCCCCGTCCCCCTGTGGCGTGCGCCGCAGGCTCCCGTGGCGGTCCGATGACCCGGGCGGACTCCGCCGAGGACTTCGGCCAGGTGCGCCTGGGGGCACTCGAGCAGCAGGTGATGGAGGCGCTGTGGGAGCACCAGGAGCTGACCATCCGTGAGGTGATCGCGCACCTGGGCGGTCATCACGCCTACACCACGATCGCCACGGTGCTGTCGAATCTCGGCCGCAAGGAGCTGGTCACCAGCCGGCGCGTGGGCCGTTCGGCACACTTCCGGCCTCTCCACCCCCGCGCGGAGCATGCTGCCCGGCTCATGTCGCAGGCGCTGTCGGCCAGCAACGACCGCGGCGCCTCGATCCTGCGCTTCGTCGAGGGGATGGACGCGCGGGACGTGGCACTGCTGCGCGAGTACCTGGACGGCACCGGCGCCCCGGGGACCGGGGGCGGGGCATCGTGACGACGCTCATCCTGCTCGCCGCGACGGTCCTCGTCCTCGCGCTGGCCGGCCCGGCCCTGGTGCGATGGAGCACGCCGCTGCTGATGCGCGCCCCGCGCCGGACGGTGGGACTGCTGCTGGGCACGGTGGCGGTGTGGCTGCTGGCGGTGGTCGCGCTCAGCCTCGTCCTCGCCGGCACGGCCAGCGGGCCGGTCCTGTTCTCGGACCCGTTCTCGGGAGTGTGCCAGCGCTGCCTCGCCGCGGCGAGCCCCTTCGCCCCGGCCACCACGTGGGAGCTCCCCGTCCCGATCGCCGTGATCGTCCTGCTGCCCGTGCTGGGGATCGCTGTGCAGCTCGCCCTCATGCTCCATCGGCTCCTGCGCCGTGCCGCCTCGACGCGCGCCGTGCTCGACGAGGTCCTCACCGTCGGCGACCGCACCCGGGTCGCCGGCCACGACGTGATCCTGGTCCCCGCCCAGCAGCTCCTGGCGTTCGCGCTGCCGGGGCACCGGGGCGGGATCGTGGTCTCCACCGGCCTGGTCGAGACGCTGGATGCCGAGCAGCTGGGAGCCGTCCTGGAGCACGAGGAGGCCCATCTCTGCCAGCACCACCACGCGATCGTGGCACTGCTGGACCTCTTCGGAGGGCCGCTGGAGAGGGTCCCCCTGATCTCCGCCGTGAAGGACGCGGTTCCCCTGCTCCTCGAGGTCGCAGCTGACGACGCATCGCGGCGCCATCAGGGGACGCCCGCCCTGGCGGGCGCTCTGCTGATGCTCGGGACCAGCGGCGCACACCTCGCCCTGTCCGGCGCCCGCGCGCGGCCCGGGGTTCTCCTGCATGCCGCTGGACCGGCGGGAGGCGGCACCGCCCGGATCGAGCACCTGGTCTCTCCGCCCGGTGCGCGCGCGTCCCTCGCGCCGCTCGCGGTCCTGTCCTCCTCGGCGGTGCTGCTGGCCGGACTCGGTCTCGCCGTCCTCCTCCCGTTCGCACTGCTGCTCCTGGAAGGCTGCGCGCTGCCGATCGCGTGACCGGCGGCGGGTCAGCTCCGCTGGCCGAAGCCCTCGTCGAAGCGCGTGGTGACCAGGATCCGACGCTCCTCGATACGGACCGCTGCGGCCGTCTGCGCCGAGAAGACCTCTGGCACGGCCAGCGGGCCGGTGCGGTCCACGTCGTAGGGCTGGACCATCAGGCCCTCGTTCGTGTCGAGGACCACCAGGGTCCCCTCCTCGGAGCGCAGCGCATAGGCCAGTCGCTCCCCCGCGCTGAGCAGCTGGAGCGGTTCGGGGTCCTCGTGCACCCAGAGCTCGGTGCCGTCGTCGTCCAGTCCGCGCACGGTCGTGCCGGAGGCGACGACCGTGCGGGCGAGCACATGGTCGCGGGCCACGGCGCGGGCGTCCTCGGCGATCACGTGCCCGTCGGCCAGATCGATGACGGCTCCTGCACCGCTCTGGTCACCGAGCGCCGCGAAGGAGGTGTTCGGGTCGATGGTGCCGAGCAGCCGCGCCCGCGCCGGATCGATCTCGGCGGGGACGGGTGCGCGCCACGTCTGCGCTGCGTCGAGCCCGCTCAGCACCAGCTCCTGGCCGTCGATGCGCAGCACGTTCCCCAGGTGCTCGCCGAGGATCCGCTCGCCCGGGTCGAGGTCCTGCTCGGCCAGGAGCGGCTC
>JAAZLF010000552.1 GCA_012799425.1 Actinomycetales bacterium
ACCGGGTCGACGGTCTCCTCGGCCATGTTCACCGAGTCCTCGAAGCCGACCATCGAGAAGAAGGCCAGCGCGGTCGCCCCGATCACCGCCATGAACAGGCCCTTGTCCCCGGCGGTCTCGAACAGGATCACGCGGGAGAAATCCGCCTTGCCGTCGGCGATCGCGTAGAAGCCCACCAGCACCACGAGCATCAGGCCGGTCAGCTCGATCAGGGTGAGCACCACGTTGGCCTTCACCGACTCCGCGACGCCGTACAGGTTGATGCAGGCCACCAGGGCCAGGAACACCAGCGCGATGACCGTGGCGGTCCCGAAGGAGGCCCCGCCGAGGGAGCCCTCCAGCTGGAAGGCCTTCAGCACGTTCTCCGCGAGGAAGATCGAGCTGGTCGCGGCCGAGGTGATGCCCGAGGAGAGCACGGCGAAGGTGACCATGAAGGTCAGGAAGTGGATCCCGAAGGCCTTGTGCACGTACAGCGCCGCCCCGGCGGCCTGCGGGTACTTGGTGACCATCTCGACGTAGGACAGCGCCGAGACCATCGCGATGGCGAAGGCGATGATGATCGGCAGCCAGCCCGCGCCGCCGACCTCTCCCGCGACCTTGCCGGTCAGGGCGTAGACGCCGGTGCCGAGGATGTCGCCGACGATGAACAGCAGCAGCAGCTTCGGCGTGATCGCCTTCTTCAGCTCCGGCTGGTCGGTGTGCGGGTCGCCGGGATCGGCGACCGGCCCGGGTGCGGTCTCGTGGGACTCGCTCATGAGGATCCTCCAGGGAAGGGTGCGGTCCGACGGCGGGCGCCCCGCGCCTGGTGAGAGGCCCGGAGCGGGGGATCCCGCACGACGGTGCAGGCACTCTACTCCTCCGTGACCGCCCTCACAGCCTCGGCTGCTCCGCCTCCGCGTCCACCTCTTCGTCGTCCTCGTCGTCCTCGTCGGCCTCCCGGCTGTCGGAGTCCAGCCGCAGCGTCTGCACCCACTGGCGCGAGGCGTCGGAGCTGATCGCCATCACGCCGAGGGCGGAGGCGCCCGCCCCCACCAGCAGGGCGTGGGAGACCTCGCCGCTCATCGAGGTGGCCACGGCGAGGCGGGCGAAGGCGTCACCCGTGAACAGCGCCATCAGCGCGATCCGTGCCCAGCGGCTGCGGCGCAGCACTCCGATCTGCAGCACCAGCAGACCGGCCGCGAACGCCGTGGCCACGACGATCTCCTCCGGGTTCGGCAGCACCAGCGCGAGGTCCGGGAACAGGCCCCGCAGGTCGGTGCCGGTCAGCATCGCCCCCCACTGCACCGCGACCAGCACCGTCTGCAGCAGCACCAGCAGGCCGGTGAAGACCACGGTGGGCGGTGGCAGGTGGTGGTCGGAGGCCCGGGCGATGACCTCGTGGAAGTCGTCGACCGTGTCCTGCCACTGGGCGGTGAGCTCGTCGGCGACATCGGCGCGTCGGCCCGACGCCGGCCCCAGACGGGCCGCGGCCAGCGCCGACTGCGTCGCGGCCCGGGTGCGGGACTTCATCACGGACGTGCCGGTGGGGCGATGCCGGGCGAGCATCATCGCGCTCGCGCCGTCGGAGCGCGCCGCAGCGCCCTCGACATCGATCACCGGCAGGTCGCCGTCGGTGCGGATGCGATCGCCCTGCCCGTTGCGGTGGTGATAGGCGGTGGAGAAGTCCTCGATCAGCTCCACCTCGATCTGCGGGTCGCCATAGCGCACCGTGTCGATCACGTAGTCGCGCTCGACGTCGATGTTCTCGTCGATGCGGTGGGTGATCTGGAGGGTGAAGAAGGAGAAGCCCACCGCCCGGTCGTACGTGCCCGCGGCGAGCCAGTCCGCCCGGTACCCGCCCGGCAGCACGAAATCCTTCGGCATCCGCCAGAAGCGCACATGGTGGCGCTTGGTGGTGGTGCCGCCCACCTCCTGCTGATAGGTGAAATCGTGACGGCGCCCCATCAGGTACAGATCCGAGACCGGCGCCTCGGGATAGGAGCGCCGCAGCAGCGTCGAGCGGATCATCGACCAGGCCGAGGCGAGGGTCCGCTCCTCCGCCAGCACCCAGCCCGCGCGACGCATCGCCACGTGCAGATCCCGCTCCGAGCCGTCGAAGGCGAGGTTGATCGGGTCCGAGAGCACGCCCTCGGTGGTGCGGGTGCGGCCGAAGAAGTAGTCCGGCAGGTACAGCCAGGTCATCAGCTGATGCAGGCGCGGCAGCGTGATGTAGGTCAGCAGCACCCAGAAGCCCAGCAGGTACAGCAGCCGCACCGGTGTCAGGGAGACGCCCTCCACCAGGTACAGCAGCGCCAGCCAGATCGACACCACCACGCCCGCCGCGATGAACAGGTTGTCCAGCAGCGCGTAGAGCTCGAACCGGGGGCCGCTGGGGGCGTGGCCGCGCGGATGGTCGTAGACGGGCGGCTCCGCCGGGACCGGACGGTCCAGCGGCAGCAGCCGCGAGGAGCGCGCCGGGGTCACCGGGGCACGCCCGTCCCCGCCGGCGTCCGCGGACTGGTTCCCGCGCTCGATGGGCTCATGCACCCATCGTAAGGTTGAGCGGTCCCCGACTTCTCAGGAGGAGTTCATGTCCATCGCCTCGCTGCCGTTCCATGACGGCCGCTCCATCCCCCAGCTCGGCTACGGCGTGTTCAAGGTCGAACCGGACATCGCGGCTGACGTGACCGCGCAGGCCCTCGCCGCCGGCTACCGCCACATCGACACCGCGAAGGCCTACGACAACGAGGAGGGCGTGGGCCGGGCGATCGCGGAGTCCGGCATCGCCCGCGAGGACCTGTTCGTCACCACCAAGCTGTGGAACGACGCCCACGCCTTCGATGACGCGATCGCGGCCTGCGAGGCCTCGCTCGAGCGGCTCGGCCTCGACTATCTCGACCTCTACCTCGTGCACTGGGCGGTCCCCGCGCAGGGCCGGTACGTCGAGGCGTGGAAGGCGCTGATCGCGCTGCAGGAGCGCGGTCTGGTGCGCTCGATCGGGGTCTCGAACTTCCCCCGCCCCCAGCTGGAGGAGATCATCGAGGTGACCGGTGTGGTCCCCGCGATCCACCAGATCGAGCTGCACCCCTACTTCCAGCAGCGGGACCTGCGTGCGCTGCACGCCGAGCACGGCATCCTCACACAGGGCTGGGGGCCGCTGGGCCAGGGCAAGTCCGACCTGCTCGAGAACGAGGTCGTCACCTCGATCGCCGCGGCGCACGGCGCGACCCCGGCGCAGGCGGTGCTGGCCTGGCACCTCGCGCACGGCTTCGTGACCATCCCGAAGTCGGTCACCTCCTGGCGCATCGTGGAGAACCTGGCCGCGGCCGAGCTGCAGCTCACCGCCGAGGAGATCGCCGCGATCGACGGCCTCGACCGCGAGGACGGCCGCGGAGGCTCCGACCCGGCCACCAAGTGAGCTGAGCCTGCGCAGGCCCGCCAGCCCCGGGATCGGCCGATTCCGAGCCACGAGCGGCCCGATCCTGGCTCGGAATCGACCGGTCCCCGGCTTCTGGTGCTCCGCGCGAGCACCTCGCATGCGCGCGCTCCGGACAAGCACCCGGCGAGCGCCCGCGGCTCAGTAGTAGACCGCGAGCGGTCCCGTCGGGCCCTCGATCACCTGCACCGGGGTGTCGAACACGCGGGTGAGCACGTTCCCGTTCATGATCGTGCCGACGGGACCCGCCTCGACCACGCCGCCGTCCTTCATGGCGATGATGTGGTCGGCGTAGTGCGCGGCGAAGTTGATGTCGTGCAGCACCACCACGATGGTGCGGCCCAGCTCGCGGGCGGCGTCGCGCAGCCGGCCCATCATCTGCACGCTGTGGCGCATGTCGAGGTTGTTCAGCGGCTCGTCCAGGAGCACGTACTCGGTGTCCTGGGCGAGCACCATGGCGACGTAGGCGCGCTGGCGCTGACCGCCGGAGAGCTGGTCGAGGTAGCGGTCCTCGAGCTCGTCGAGGTTCAGGAAGTCGATCGCCTCGGAGATCTTGTGCTCGTCGAGCTTGGTCAGGCGTCCCTTGGAGTAGGGGAAGCGACCGAAGCCCACCAGCTGGCGCACGGTGAGGCGGGTGATGAAGTGGTTCTCCTGGCGCAGCACCGAGAGGATCTTGGCCAGATCCTTCGAGGCGGTGGAGGAGATGTCGTACCCGGCCACCTCGATCGCGCCCTCGTCGATGCCCAGCAGGCGCCCCACCATGGTCAGCAGGGTCGACTTGCCGGCGCCGTTGGGGCCCACCAGCGCGGTGACCCCGCCGGAGGGGATCTCGGTGGTGACCGGGCCGATGGTGACGGTCTCGGTGCCCGAGGTGTAGCGCTTCTGCACGGCGTCGATGGTGATCACAGGCGCCCCTTCCGCATGATGACGAGGAGGAACACGGTCCCTCCGACGAGCTCGATGATGATGGACACGACGCCCTGCGCGTAGAACACGTGGTTCATCACGAAGTACGCGCCGGCGAGGACCACGAAGGCGGTCAGCGCGCCGATGGGGAACAGCAGGCGATGGTCGTGGGTGCCGGCCAGCTGGTAGGTGAGCGTGGCGACCAGGAAGCCGAAGAAGGTCATCGGTCCCACGAGCGCCGTGGAGACCGCCATCAGCACGGAGACCAGCACGAGCATGTAGATGGTCTGGCGGCCGTGGTCCACGCCCACGTTGATGCACACGTCGCGCCCCAGCGAGATGACGTTCAGCTTGCGGGCGTTCAACCAGATCAGCGCACCCGCGATCACGATCAGCGGGATCGCGAAGGGCAGGTACTCGGAGCTGGCGTTGGTGACCGAGCCGAACAGCCGGGCGGTGAGGACGTCGAACTCGCTGGGGCTCAGCAGCCGCTGCATGAAGGTGGAGACCGCCCCCATGCCGCCGCCGATGATGATGCCCACCAGCAGCATCACCTGGATGTTGGCGTACTTGCCGCGCAGCAGCCAGCCGTACAGCAGCACCGAGAGTCCCACCATCAGCGCGACCTGCACCAGGAACTGGCCGGTGCCCTGCAGCGCGACCACACCGGCCACGCCGAGGGTGTACACGGCGGCGGTCTGGATCACGGTGTACAGGGACTCGAACCCCATGATCGAGGGGGTGATGATCCGGTTGTTGGTGACGGTCTGGAAGGTGATCGTGGCGATCGCCTGGCAGAACGCGACCACCGCCATCACCACCACGGAGGTCGCGCGCATCTCGGCGATCAGCCAGAACCCGCGCGAGCCCACCGGCATGGGGTTGTCCATCGCGAGCAGGCCCAGCGCGAAGCCGGAGGCGAGCAGGATGAGGGCGGCCAGCACGAGCCAGTAGCGGCGGCGGGCGCGCGCGTCGCGGAAGGCGCCGGAGCTGCTGCGCGGGCGGCGCGGGGCACCGATCACCTCGAGGTCGCCGACGAGATCGGCGGGCGAGGTGCTGATGTCTGCGCCCGCGGCGACCTCGGTGTCGACAGCGCCGAGGCGTCGCTCGCCGTGATGCGGCAGGAGATGCTGCGGGGTGGGGGTGCGCTCAGCCATGACGACGCTGCCTCATCAGCAGGGCGATGAACACGGCCGCACCCACGATCCCGAGGATCAGGGAGACCGGCACCTCGAAGGGCATGATGATGGTGCGCCCGATGAGGTCGCAGACGGTGACGATGGCGATGCCCAGCAGACACACCCACGGCAGGTTCGAGCGCAGATCGTCGCCGCGGATCATGGAGACCACGTTGGGCACGATCAGCCCCAGGAACGGCAGGTTGCCCACCACGACGGTGACCACTCCGGTGGCGATCGCGACCAGCCCGGTGCCCATCAGCAGCACTCGCTGGTAGTTCACGCCCACGTTGGTGGCGATGTCCTCGCCGAGCCCGGCGACGGTGAGGCGGTCGGCCACGATGAACACGGCCACGCCCACCAGCAGCACGATCCACAGCACCTCGTAGCTGCCGCGCAGCACGGAGGTGAAGGAGCCCGCGAACCAGACGCCGAGGTTCTGCAGGGCGTCGAACTGGAGCGCGACGAAGGTCGAGACGGAGCCGACGACCGCGCCGAGCATGATGCCGATGATCGGGACGATCAGCGAGCTGCGCAGGGTGACCTTGCGCAGGAACAGGAAGAACACCATCGTCCCCACGAAGGAGAAGATGATCGCGACGGTCATCTTGGTCAGCAGGCCTGCGCCCGGCGCCACGATCATCACCAGGATCAGTCCCAGGCCCGCCCACTCGGTGGTGCCGGTGGTGGAGGGCTCGACGAAGCGGTTCTGCGTCATCAGCTGCATGATCAGCCCGGACATCGCCATCGCGGCTCCGGCGAGCACGAGGGCGATGGTGCGGGGGATGCGGGTGATGGCGAACATCTGGGCGCCGTCGTCGGCGCCGAAGATGTCGTAGACGCCGGTGAACAGGGAGGCGACCAGCAGCAGTGCGACCACTGCGATGCCGATCACGAGCTTGCCGTCGATCAGCCGTTCACGACCGCGCCGCGCCAGGGGCGGCGCCGTGGTGAGCGAGGGAGAGGACATCAGGTCTCCTGGGAGGGGGAGGGGGCGGGGCCGTGGTCTCCGGGTCCCGGCGCCTCCGTTGACGATACGCGCACGCACGGCACGGCGGGCGGGACCTCGTGGGCCCT
>JAAZLF010000553.1 GCA_012799425.1 Actinomycetales bacterium
CATCGACGATCAGCAGGATCTCGTGCTTCTTGCACAGCTCGGAGAGGCCGCGCAGCCACTCGGCGCGAGCGGCGTTGATGCCGCCCTCGCCCTGGACGGTCTCGACGATCACCGCGGCCGGCTTGTTCAGGCCGCTGCCGCCGTCGGTGAGCAGGCGCTCGAGGTACATGAAGTCCGGGACGACCTGGCCGAAGTAGTCGTCGAACGGCATCGGGGTGGCGTGGACCAGCGGGATGCCGGCGCCGCCGCGCTTCATCGAGTTGCCGGTGACGGACAGGGCGCCCAGGGTCATGCCGTGGAAGCCGTTGGTGAAGTTCACGACCGATTCACGGCCGGTGACCTTGCGGGCCAGCTTCAGGGCCGCCTCGACGGCGTTGGCGCCACCCGGGCCGGGGAAGGCGACCTTGTAGTCCAAGCCGCGGGGCTTCAGGATCTGCTCATCGAAGGTCTGCAGGAACTTCCGGCGCACATCGGTGAACATGTCCAGGCCGTGCACGACACGGTCCTCGAGGTAGTGGTCGATGACGACCTTCTTGAGCTCGGGGTGGTTGTGCCCGTAGTTCAGGGTGCCGGCACCGGCGAAGAAGTCGATGTACTCGCGGCCGTCCTCAGCGGTCAGCACGGAGCCCTTGGCGTGGGTGAACACGGCGGGCCAGCCGCGCGAGTAGCTGCGGACACCGGACTCCAGCTCGGTGGCGTCGGCGATCGGGGCGCTGACCTCATCGGTCAGCTCGGGCTTCGACGTGGTCTCGATGGGGGTGGTCGTCGTCATGATGACATCTCCTGGGTGGTGGTTCAGTGGCTCGTGGGAGGCATCCGGGCGCGCTGGGGCGCCCGTGCCTACGGGTGTGACTCGTCTGGGTCGGGTCTCTCAGCTCCCGGCGTGCAGTCCGCTGATCACATGGAGCAGCTCGGCGCCGTGCCCGGGGTCCGGGAAATGGTCCTCGGTCAGCAGCGGCTCGATGCGGTGCTCGGCGCCGTGACGCTCCGCGAAGGAGGCGAACAGCCGCTGGGAGGCGGCGTTGTCCTCGGTGATCGTGGTCTCGAGCGTGGTGACCTGTGGCAGGTCCTCCAGCAGCGAGTCGAGCAGGCGGGCTGCCAGGCGGCGCCCCCGCTGGGACTCGTCCACGGCGATCTGCCAGATGAACAGGCGCTCCGGCGCGGTGGGCCGGAGGTAGCCGAGAGCGAAGCCGACCGGTTCCCCGTCGTGCACCACGATGCGCGAGGACTCCGCGAAGTCGCGGGCCAGGATCAGGTAGGCGTACGAGGTGTTCAGATCGAGCGTGCCGCTGTCCCGGGCGATCCGCCACATGGCGGCGCCGTCCTCCATCGCGGGAGGCCGGAATTCCAGGTCGGAGCTAGGTTCGTTCGTCTGTTCGGAGGTGGACTGGTGGTCTGCGCTGTGCGTCATCAACGGGCCCATATCGCCATCAACCGTATCGAGAGCGGCGACGCTTGTGGAGCCCCCGGGGGTGGCCGGGAGGTCATTCCTCGGAGTGTCGTGACGGAACTGTGACTGTTGCGCATCCGCGGATCGGATTGTCGGACAACTGTGGACTATTCATGGCGACCTGGGGCGATGGTGGCTGTGAGCAGGTATTTTTCCGGCCGCCGCCGGACCGCGTGTGGCGTGCCTCACGTGTTCGCGATGCGGGACACATCGTCGCGCGCGCGAGAGTCAAGGGCCGTCGAGGGCGGCCCGGAAGGTCTCGGCACCGCGGTGCGCTGGGTCACTGCGGCTACGGTTTGGTCCATGAACCCCCTCGAATCACTGAACGAGTTCCTCGTAAATGCTGAGGGCTGGCTCTGGACCTGGGCCGGTATGCCCGTGGTCATCGGGCTCGGCCTCTACTTCACGATCCGCTCCGGAGCAGTGCAGCTGCGGATGATCCCCGCGATGTTCGGCGCCATCACCCAGAAGGCGCAGCGCGAGCAGGTGGGCCGCGGGCGCGAGCGCACCGAGCGCACGAAGTCGCTGAGCGCCTTCCAGGCCTTCTCCATCTCCGCCGCAGCACGCGTGGGCACCGGCAACGTCTCCGGCGTGGCCGGCGCGATCTTCCTCGGCGGCCCCGGAGCGGTGCTGTGGATGTGGATCATGTGCATCGTGGGCGGCGCGGCCAGCTTCATCGAGTCCACCCTCGCCCAGCTGTGGAAGACCCGGGCGAAGGACACCTACAAGGGCGGGCCCGCCTTCTACATCCACCGCGGGCTCGGCAGCCGCGGCTTTGGCGCGTTCTTCGCGATCCTGTTCATCTTCTGCTTCGCGTTCGCCTTCACCTCGCTGCAGGCCAACACGATCGTCGATGCGATCACCGGCGCGGTCGCCGTGTACACCGACCCCGAGGGCCTGCCCTGGCTGCCGGTCCTGCTCGGCGTGCTGCTGGCCGGGCTGACCGCCGCGATCATCTTCGGCGGCATGCGCCGCGTGGCCGGCGTTGCCCAGAACATGGTCCCGATCATGGCGATGATCTACCTCGTGCTCGGGATCATCATCGTGGGCATGAACCTCGGCGAGCTGCCCCGCGTGCTGGGCCAGATCGTCGTCGAGGCGTTCGATCCGCAGGCCGTGATCGGCGGCGGCTTCGGCGCCGTGATCGTCAACGGCGTCCAGCGCGGCATGCTCTCCAACGAGGCCGGCATGGGCTCGGTCCCCAACGTCGCCGCCACCGCCTCGGTCAGCCACCCGGTGAAGCAGGGCCTGGTGCAGACCCTCGGCGTCTACTTCGACACCCTGCTGGTCTGCTCCATCACCGCCTTCATCGTGCTGGTTTCCTTCCCGGACATCTCCGAGGGCGGCGAGGGCCTGATGATGGTGCAGGGCTCGCTCGCCCAGAACCTCGGCTCCTGGGCCGCGGTGCTGCTGGCGGTGATCATGTTCCTGCTCGCCTTCACCTCGGTGCTGGGCAACTTCTCCTACGGTGAGGC
>JAAZLF010000554.1 GCA_012799425.1 Actinomycetales bacterium
CCACCTCCCCCTGCGCCGCGGTGGTCCAGTACACGGCGCTGCGGTACTCGGTGCCCACGTCGTTGCCCTGCCGGTTCGCGGTGGTGGGATCGTGCTGCTCCCAGAACTGGCTGAGCAGGGCGCGCAGGATCGGCTCGCCGCCGGAGTAGATGACGCGCACGGCCTCGGTATGGCCGGTCCGCGCGGAGAAGACCTCCTCGTAGGTGGGATGCGGCGTGTACCCGCCGGCATAGCCCGAGGAGGTGGTGTGCACCCCCGGGATCTCCCAGGCGACCCGCTCGATGCCCCAGAAGCAGCCGCCGGCGAGGATGATCTCCTCACTGCCCGCGGGCCAGGGCCGCGGATCCGCGGGGGCATCGGGGCCGAGCATGTCGGTGCCGAGCACGAGGTGCTCGCGCGCGAGCGGGTAGGGGCACCGGGCACGGCCGGGCAGGGCGGCCTCGGGCGTGACCATATGCTTCTTGTGCCCGTACAGGAGATCCATCATCTGCCACATGACGTCCACGCTAGTCCTGTCGAGCGGCGGCGTGGGCTGGGAGGAAGGCGAGGCTCGTCACGCGGGAGCAGCGGGATCCCGGTGCTCTCCGCGGCACCCCGGAGCCGCACGCCGGAGCCGCACGCCGTCCTCCCGGGCTCACGCCTCCCCGCGGCTCAGCAACCGCCCTGTCGGGGCATCGAACTGCACCCGCCGGCCGCGCAGGTAGGTCGCGCGGACCCGGCCGCTGAGCGTCTTGCCCTCATAAGCGGTGATCGCGTTGCGATGGTGCAGCTTCGCGGCCTCGACCTCGAAGCTCTCGTCTGCGGCAAAGACGGCGAGATCGGCATCGGCTCCCACGCGCAGCTGCCCCTTCGAGGTCAGCCCCACCCGCTGCGCGGGTGCGGTGGACATCCACCGGACCACGCGCTCCAGGCCGATCCCGCGTCGACGGGCCTCGGTCCAGATCAACGACAGGCCGAGCTGCAGGGAGGAGACGCCGCCCCAGGCGATCGCGAAGTCGCCGTTGTCCACGTCCTTGAGCTCGAGGGTGGACGGGGAGTGGTCCGAGACGATGAAGTCGATGGTCCCGTCGACCAGGCCCTGCCAGAGCAACTCGCGGTTCTCATCCTCCCGCACGGGCGGGCAGCATTTGAACGCCGTCGCCCCGTCGGGGATCTCTTCGGCGCTCAGGGTGAGGTAGTGCGGGCAGGTCTCGACGGTGAGGTCGAGACCCTCGCGCTTCGCGGACGCGATCGTGCCCAGGGCGTCCGAGCTGGACAGATGGAGGATGTGGGAGCGACCGCCCGTCCTGCGGGTGCGCTCGATGACGGCGGCGATCGCCAGGTTCTCGGCGTCGCGCGGTCGGGACTGCAGGAAGCTCTGGTACTTCTCCCCTGCGGCCTCCGGGGCGTTGCCGATCGTCTGGGCGTCCTCGGCGTGCACGATCATCATGGACCCCAGCGATGAGGTCTCCGTCAGTGCGTCCTCCAGCTCCTCGGCGCTCAGCGGCGGGAACTCGTCCACACCGGACTCCAGCAGGAAGCACTTGAAGCCGAAGACACCCTCTTCGTGCAGGGGCCGCAGCTGCGGGAGGTTGCCGGGGATCGCCCCGCCCCAGAACCCGATGTCCACGAAGGCGCTGTCCTGCGCGAAGAGCTTTTTGTATTCGAGCGCCGGGGGATTGACCGTCGAGGGGATGGAGTTCAGCGGCATGTCCAGCACGGTGGTCACCCCGCCGGCGGCGGCGGCCCGCGTCGCTGTGGCGAAGCCCTCCCACTCGGTGCGCCCGGGCTCGTTGACGTGCACGTGCGTGTCGACGAGCGCGGGCAGCAGCACCCGCGGGGCGGCGACCAAGAGGTCGGCGTCGCGGCGGTCGGCGGCCGAGAGGGGC
>JAAZLF010000555.1 GCA_012799425.1 Actinomycetales bacterium
CATGTATGGCGCACTGCCGGCTGGGGCACGATCGTCTACCTCGCCGCGCTGACCGCCGTGGACATGGCGCTCTACGAAGCCTCGGAGATCGATGGCGCGAACCGTTGGCAGCAGACCTGGCACATCACGCTGCCGGCGATCCGCCCCACCATCATCGTGCTGTTCATCCTCTCCATCGGTGACTTCCTCGAGCTCGGTTTCGAGCACATGTTCCTGCTGCTGAACTCGATGAACCGCGAGGTCGGAGAAATCTTCGACACCTTCGTCTACACGGCGGGGATCCAGAACGGGCAGCTGAGCTTCGCCACCGCCGTCGGCCTGTTCAAGGGACTGGTCGGGCTCATCCTGGTGGTCGGCGCCAATTCGCTCGCCAAGAAGTTCGGCGAAGAGGGCGTCTACTGATGTTCGGCTTCGAGCAGTTCGTGACGATCAACCAGTGGCTCACGGGCCTGTGGCGCCTGGCCTGGCTTAACCTGCTGTGGATCGTGGTCACGGTGCTGGGGCTGGGCGTGCTCGGCGTCGGTCCGGCGAGCTATGCGCTCGCGAAGTACCTCCACCGTTGGTTCCGCCACGGGGAGACCCCTCCCCCTGCTCGGACGTTCTTCCGCTATTGCCTCGAACTGCGCTGGCGACCGGTGCTGGTGGCTGCGGTGCTGATGGGCGCGGGCGGGATCATGCTCGTGAATCTCATGAGTCTTTCCGACTGGTACCTGCGCGCGGCGAACCTGCTGGCCCTGGCCGTGCTGTGGATCATCACCGCGTACATCTTCACCGTCCTCGCGGCGCTCGACGTGCAGGGCCTGCGCGCCCAGCTGGTCAGCGCTCTGCTGCTGGGCCTGGGCTCCCTGCACTGGACGATCCTCGGCACCACCGCGTCGGTGGTCTCCCTCGCGCTCATGCTCCGCTTCGCCGTGCCTCTGCTGGTCCTGTTCGGTGTCGCCCTGCCCGCGGCGGTCTTCGCCCTCATCTGCTCACGGATCCTCCGTGATCTCGACTCCCCTCAGCGCACCGATGCGCTTCCCACGAGGCGCACCGATGCGTCCTCGCACCCCCTCAGGAAAGGAATCCCGGCATGATCTCTCGCAGGAACCTGATTCAGGCGGCACCTGTCGCCGCGGCCGGCGCGCTCGCGCTCTCAGCATGCGGTGGCTCCAGCGGCAGCGGCGGTGAGGGCGGCAGCGGGGACGGCGGCGCGCTCACCTGGATGTCCATGCTCCATACGCCCACCACTCCCGAGCACAGCGGCCCCGTGATGACCGCACTGGCCGAGCACACCGGGACCGACTTCGAGTTCCAGTGGGTCCCCGACGCTTCGAAGGAGGAGAAGATCAACTCCGCCCTCGCCTCGAGCTCGGTCGCGGATATCACCACCCTCAACCAGCTGGCCATGCCCTCCATCCGTTCCGCGCTCTCGTCGGGCCTCTTCTGGGAGGTCGAAGACTTCCTCGCCGACTACCCGAACCTCTCGCAGATCAACCCGGCGACCATTGACGGCGCACGCCTCGACGGGGTGCTGTACGGCGTCCCCTTCCAGAAGCCGCTCGCCCGCTACGGGGTCCTCATCCGTCAGGACTGGCTCGATCGCCTCGGCCTCGACGTGCCTCACACGATCGAGGAGCTGGGCGAGGTCGCGAAGGCCTTCGCGGAGGGCGATCCCACCGGCACCGGCGCCTCGGCGACCGGGTTCATCGATCGCCAGGAGAGCTTCCTCGTGGGCTTCCGATCGCTGGCCGGATACTTCGGTGCCGGGGACAAGTTCCAGCTCGACGACTCGGGGAAGATCGTCCCGGCCTGCACCACCGAGGCCTGGAAGGAGGCGATGGACTGGTACCGCGGGATCTTCGAGGCCGGCGGCGTCAACCAGGAGTTCGTCACCGTCCAGAAGCAGAACCAGCAGCAGGCGATCGCGCAGGACAAGGGCGGCATCGTGGTGACCGGCCTGTTCGAGGCCAAGAACTATGTCGCGCTCGCCGAGTCCATCAATCCTGACACCGAGGTCGAATGGACCTTGATCAACGACATCACCTACGCCGACGTCCCGCGACGCATCGTCTCCGACACCGGCGGCGGCATGGGCGGGCTGATGAGCTTCTCCACTCAGACGCTGGCATCTGAAGAGGACCTCGCTCGCGGACTGCATCTGATCGACAAGCTGCTCGAGGAGCCCGCCTACCAGCTCATGACCAACGGCGTAGAGGGGACACACTTCGA
>JAAZLF010000556.1 GCA_012799425.1 Actinomycetales bacterium
CCCCTCGATCCCGGCGTGGAGCTCGGGAGAGGACGAGGGGAACGTGGACGTGCTGCGGCTGATCAAGACCGGTATGCGCTACGCCGCGACGGTCACCCATCCCGCGCACGAGAACGAATGCCAACCACACATGGAGGGGTATCCGGAGCATCTGGCGGAGGTGCCGAATCGGCCGGTGTGGCCGATGGGCATGGGGCTGTGGCTGCTGGCGGGCGCGGGGTCCCTCGCGATCGCGACCTGGCGTCTCGCGGTGCCGATCAAGCGTCTGGGCCCGGGCACCCGGATCGCTTGAGCCGTCCGATCAGGGGCGGGGCTCGCGCAGCCCGGTGACGGAGTCGGGGATGCTGTGGCGGGGCGGTGCGCCCTGCTCCTGCCCGCCGCCGGTGAGCTGCGAGCCCTCGCCGCCGAAGTCGGGCAGGTGGCCGCGCGCGAGATCCGCGGCACGCACCGCGGTGTCCGTCGCGCCGGGCTCGCTGTCATCGACCCAGAGCCGCTCCCCTGCGGCGTCGAGGTCGAAGATCTCCAGGGTGTGGTCCCCGCCCTCGGCCTGGAGCCGCTTGCGCAGCGCGGCCCGCACGGCCGGATCCTTGGCGCGATCGGCGCGGGCGCCGATGTCGGGCGCGACCAGGGCGTACGGGCTGCGCCGGCGCATGTAGCCGCCGGCCGGACCGTAGAGCACGTCCCGCAGTCCGCTGCGCATCCCGGCGGCGGCGGCGAAGCCCAGCAGCGGCACGATCACGAGCGCGATCAGGCTCAGCGCGACCCAGGAGAAAGCCGTCGCGACCTGCAGCAGCTGCAGCAGGATCGCGGCGAGCACCGTGCCCAGCAGCGCCCAGGCGGCGCTGAGCCAGCCGGTCAGGCCCACCACTCGCGCCTCCCAGGGGTTCAGCCGGGCGCGGGTGGCCCAGTCCTCGTAGCTGCGCAGGTCCCGCACCTGGTCGCGCTGGGTGGCGGCCAAGGGCACCGCGAGCGCGGGGGTCAGCGCGATGCACAGGATCACCAGGGCCGCGATCGGTGCTCCCACCACGGCCTGCTGCCAGCGCAGCGGGGAGGCGACCTCCGTGAGGTCCATGGTGCTGATCCCGACGAGCACGGTCACGAAGTCGGTGATGCCGAAGAGCAGCCAGCCGGTGCCCGCCGCGGCGGGCAGCACCCAGACCAGGCCTGCCCGGGCGATCCGGGCCAGCGCGACCAGGGCGCCGCGCGGGGTCGCCGCAGCGGTCAGGGCCGGGGTGCCGAGGTGGGGAGGGAGGTGCCGACGGTCCTGCTCGCGCACCTGCTGCGCCGCCTCGTGGCGCCGGTCGAGATCGGGGTCGATGCGGGCGGTGGTCTGCAGGGCCGCTGCGTCGATGATCCCCAGCAGCCGGGAGGCCGGGACGAACCGACGCACCAGCACCCAGGCCAGCGGCAGCACGCCCAGCGCCAGGCACCAGGAGGACAGCGGACCCGCTCCCAGCCCGCTCCAGGGCTGCGGGAGGCCCAGCACCACGGTCAGTGGCGCGACGAGCACCACCAGCACGGGCAGGAGCATCAGCACGGCGGTGACGCGCGTGGACACCTCGGCCTGGAACCGTGCTTCGGTGAGATAGCGGCGCGGCTGCATCCCGGCGATCAGCGCAGGCACCGCGGGCGCCGTCGCCAGGCTGAGGAGGGTGGCCGCGGCAGGGCCGAACAGGAAGGCCATGGTCAGGCCGGAGCCGGTGAACCCCAGCTCGGCCACCGCCATCCGGAAGAACGCGGGCTCGCCGAGCGAGGCCAGCAGGGACAGGAACCAGAAGGCCGGGGAGGCGCCGACGACGTAGAGCACCAGCAGCAGGTACCACAGGCCCAGGAGCACCAGACCGGGGGCCCAGAGGCCGCGGACCAGGCGGCGCAGGATCGCGCGCTTGGACTCGGCGATGATCTCGCCCGGCGGCACCAGGTTGGTGGCCTCCCTCGGCAGGCGACGCGGCGGCGGCAGATCCTTCAGCGGAGGCTGCCGGTGGGCGTGGTGCGAGGTCATCGGGGCTCCTGGCGGGGCTCAGACGGCGCGGCGGCCCAGGAAGGCGCGGCCGAGGGTCATCTCGTCGGCGTAGTCGAGATCGCCGCCCACCGGCAGGCCGCTGGCCAGACGGGTGACGGTGAGCTCGAGCGGCGCCAGCAGCCGCGAGAGGTACGCAGAGGTGGCCTCGCCCTCGATGTTCGGGTCCAGCGCCAGGATGATCTCCTTGGTCTCGCCGGAGCCGAGGCGGCTCATCAGCTGCGTGATGCGCAGGTCGTTCGGGCCGACGCCGCCGATCGGATCGATCGCGCCGCCGAGCACGTGGTACCTGCCCTTGAACTCGCGGATCTTCTCGATCGCGACGATGTCCTTGGACTCCTCGACCACGCAGATCACCTCTTCGCTGCGCCGCGGGTCGGAGCAGATGCGGCATTCCTGCTCGGCGGAGACGTTGCCGCAGATGTCGCAGAAGCGCACCGTGTCCTTGACCTGGACCAGCACCTCGGCGAGCCGGCGCACGGAGGAGTCGTCGGCGTCCAGCAGATGGAACGCGATCCGCTGTGCCGACTTGGGGCCGATGCCCGGCAGCTTGCCGAGCTCGTCGATGAGGTCCTGAACGATGCCTTCGTACACGGGGCCAACTGTAGTTGTCGGGGCTGACCTTGGGCGCCCGTCGGCCCTGCGCTGTGAGCAGATCCCGGCAGCGGCCCTCGCCGCTCAGCGCCGCACCGGACGCACCGGACGCGCCGACGGCCTCGGACGCGCCGGACGCGCCGACGGCTCCGGCCGCACCCCGATACAGTGTGCTGCGACCTCACCGGCGGCACCCGCACCGCCCGGCAGCCCGACCTCGATGAGGAGCGACGTGGCCACACTGCCCTCCGCCCTGCTCGACTCCGTCCACGAGCGCGTCCTGACCGGCCTGTCCGACCTCGTGGAGACCTCCGCGCAGGACAGCCTCGTGCAGGAGATCGCGCACCGGGTGGTGACGTACCTGCGCAACACGGCCGAGACCACGGTCAGCGTCGAGGAGGACGGCACCACCTTCGTGATCACCGGGGACATCCCGGCGATGTGGCTGCGGGACTCGGCAGCGCAGCTGATGCCGCTGCAGCGCCTGGTCGCCGCCGGGGTCGGCTCCGAGGAGGACAGGGCGGTGCTGGTCTCGTTGCTCAGCGGCCTGCTGCGTCGCCACTGGCAGTACCTCGAGCTCGACCCCTACGCCAATGCGTTCAACCGTGGGCCGGACTCCTCGAGCTGGGACGAGGACGAGACCGAGTTCGACAACCCCTGGGCGTGGGAGCGGAAGTTCGAGCTGGACTCGCTCTCCTACGGCCCGGACCTGGCATGGAGGCTGTGGAGCGCGACCGGCGACACCTCCTGGGCCGATGAGCGGTTCCTGCCCGCGGCGCGCGCGATCCTGGCCACCGTTGCGACAGAGCAGCACCACGAGGAGCGTTCGACCTACCGGTTCCGGCGCCCGGGCGTGCCCGCCCAGGACACCCTCGACCGGGAGGGGCGCGGCTCGCTCACCGCACCGAACGGGCTGGTGTGGGCCGGTTTCCGCCCGTCGGACGATGCATGCGAGCTGGGCTACAACATCCCCGGCAACCACTTCCTGGCCCTCGCCCTCGAACGGCTCGCGGTGCTGCTCGAGCAGGTCGCCGGTGCCGCCGACGAGGCGGCCGAGGCGCGCCTGCGCGCCGCGGAGATCCGTGCGGCGCTCGCGGAGCACGCGCTGATCGAGGGGCCCGACGGGCAGAGCATCTGGGCCTACGAGATCGATGGGCGCGGCGAGCACCGCTTCCTCGACGATGCGAACGTGCCGAGCCTGCTGTCGCTGCCGTACCTGGGCTGCGTCGAGGCGGAGGACCCGGTGCAGATCGCCACGCGCGCGGCCGTGCTGTCGGCGCAGAATCCGTACTTCTACGCGGGCCTCTTCCTGGAGGGGGTCGGCTCGCCGCACACCCCGAAGGACCACGTGTGGCCGATCGCCAAAGCGGTCGAGGGCCTCACCACCGCGGATCGTGCGGAGAAGCTGCGCCTCCTGCAGCAGCTGATCCGCACCGACGGCGGCACCGGAATGATGCACGAGGGCGTCCACGTCGATGAGCCGGCCACGTTCACCCGCGAGTGGTTCTCCTGGTCGAACTCGATGTTCTGTGAGCTGGCCCTCGACCTCGCGGGAGTGGACCGCGACCTGCACGTCCTGCCTGAACGCTAAGGAGTGGCGGGGCCACTGCGGGCGCGGTACCGTCATCTGCGGGTCGTCGCGCATGCACGGCCCTTTGTCGACTCTGAACAGGACAGTATCGATGTCGTCGATGCCGTATCCCTACGATGCCGAGCAGCCGGCCGCCGAGTGCCAGGTGGCTCAGGCGCCGGAGATCCCCACCGCGGTGGTGTCGAAGCCGGATTTCCCGATGTACGAGATGCCCACCCTGATGGACGGCACCTTCTCGCATCTGGTCGAGGTGCTGGCGGAGGCGGGTCTGCGCCCGATCGGCCCGGCGTTCGCGCTGCACCACCGCGCACCGGTGGCGACCGCGGATCTGGAGGTCGGGTTCCCGATCGATGCTCCGCTCACCGACACGCTGACCCTGCCCAGCGGCTACGAGGTCACCGGGTCGGTGCTGCCGGCGGGCCGCGTGGGCTGGATCTCGCACGTGGGCGGCTACGGCGGTCTGGCCGAGAAGTGGGGATCGTTCACCGAGGACATCGGGGAATCCGAGGAGCAGATGACCTACCCGTTCTGGGAGTTCTACGTGACCCCTCCCGCCCCAGGCGTGAACCCGGCGACCCTGCGCACCGACCTGTTCAGCCAGCTGGAACCGCGGGACGACGCCTGAGGTCAGAGAGTTGTCCGCGAGCCGACCGGCTCAGCGGGGCCGGTTCTCGTCGATGACCTCGAGGACCTTGCCGCCGAGGAGCTTCTCGATGACCTCGCGGCCGTTGCGGTTGACGCCGACCGCGTCCGCATCGTCGCGGGTGGCTCCGCCGGTGGGGTCGACGTCTTCCGCGGGTGCCTCGGGCATGTTCCCGCGCGCGCCTCGGTTGCGCTGACCAGCGGTGCGGGACGCCTGGGCGGCTTCGCGCACGAGGGCGGCACCGCTGCGGACGGGCTCCGGTGCTCCTGCCGACGGGTTCGGGGCCGACGGCGCCGGGGCTGACGGGCCGGCGTCGGTGATGGATCCGGCTGTGCCCCAGGAGGCGGCGGCGCGTGCGGAGGCGGAACCGTCAGGAGCATCAGTGGCAGCGGGGGCTGAGCTGCCGAATGAGGGGAGGTCCGCGGAGGCCGCGCTCGGGGCAGAGGTCTGCGCCACGGGCGGCACCGCGTGCAGCGAGGCTCCGCCCTGATCGCTCTGGCCACCCTGGCCTCCCTGGGCGCCTTCGCCATCCTGGCCGCGTGAGCCGTCGTGGCCGCCCTGGCCGGTGTCGTCGGTTCCCGGCGCGGCGGCGTTCTGGGCGGGGCGCGAGTGGATGACCCTGCCTTCGGCGATCGCGCGTTTCAGGGCGTTCTGCCCGTAGGTGCGGGGCTCCTCTGCGGGGAGGGAATCCCTGCCCTCGTCCTCTACGACGGGGATCTCGCCGGCCGGTGCGGGAGCCACCGGCGAAACCGCTCCCCCGGTGTCCTCGCCCAGCGCTTCGGACCAGCGGCCGGTGCTCGCGGGGGCGGCGGGGCCGTTGTCGTGCGCGGGCGTCTGCGGGGCGGGGGTGGGCTGCGCCGCGCCGTGACCGCCGGGCTCGTAGGTATCGCGGGGGTCCGGCGGGTAGGGGTCGTCGGGCTCCGGGGCGAAGTCCTCGACCCGCTCGGCGGTGGAGCCGCCGCTCCGGCCCGCCTGTGCGGCGCGCGCGGCCGCCTGCATGGCACGCTCCGAGGCTCGCTGACCCAGCGAGACGGCCGGTTCCTCGCGCGGCGCGGTCTGGGCGGACTGCTGCGCCGACGGCTGAGCAGGGGGCTGCGCCGACGCCTGGGCGGAGCCCGGTGCAGAGCCCGGTGCAGAGCCCCGCGGCGGCATCGCGGGGGCGGAATCGCCCCACGGCGCGGTGGCGGCCCGGTCCGTGCCCGCTCCCGTGCCGTACGCCTCGGGACGCGCTGGTGCGGCG
>JAAZLF010000557.1 GCA_012799425.1 Actinomycetales bacterium
CCACGTCCTGATCATCTTCGATGACCTGACCAAGCAGGCCGAGGCCTACCGCGCGATCTCCCTGCTGCTGCGCCGTCCGCCGGGACGCGAGGTTTACCCGGGCGATGTGTTCTACCTGCACTCCCGTCTGCTCGAGCGCTGTGCGAAGCTCTCGGACGAGATGGGCGGCGGCTCGATGACCGGCCTGCCGATCATCGAGACCAAGGCGAACGACGTCTCGGCGTACATTCCCACCAACGTCATCTCGATCACCGACGGTCAGTGCTTCCTGCAGTCGGACCTGTTCAACTCGGACCAGCGCCCGGCGGTCGACGTCGGCATCTCGGTCTCCCGAGTCGGCGGCTCCGCGCAGACCAAGGCCATGAAGTCGGTCTCGGGCACGCTGAAGATCGACCTGGCGCAGTACCGCGACCTCGAGGCGTTCGCGATGTTCGCCTCGGATCTCGATGCCGCCTCCAAGCAGCAGCTGAGCCGTGGCGCGCGACTGATGGAGCTGCTCAAGCAGTCCCAGTACTCGCCGTTCCCGATGGAGGAGCAGGTCGTCTCGATCTGGGCCGGCACCAAGGGCAAGTTCGACGACCTCGAGGTCGAGCATGTGCGCGAGTTCGAGTCCCAGCTGCTCGAGCACCTGCGCCACAACGGCGGCGTGCTCGAGGCGATCCGCACCTCCGGCAAGTTCGAGTCCTCGACCGAGGAGGAGCTCTCGGGCATCCTCGACCAGGTCAAGAAGGACTTCCTGGCCGGAAAGGGCGAGGACGCCGCGCGCAACGACGAGAGCGGGCGGATGGCTGCCGATCAGATCGAGCAGGAGCAGATCGTCCGCGGCTGATGCGACATGCCGCCGCCTCCCCGGGAGGCGGCGGCCCATCGCCGGACGCATCCACCCCGCACGAGGAGAGACATGGGAGCCCAGCAGAGGGTATACAAGCAGAAGATCCGTTCCGCTCAGGGGATGAAGAAGATCTTCAAGGCCAAGGAGATGGTCGCGGCCTCGCGCATCGCCAAGGCCCACGCTCGGGTCGAGGCGACGACGCCGTACGCCGATGCGCTCACCAGCGCGATCGGCTCGGTGGCCACCCACTCCGACGAGATCAAGCACCCGTTCCTGGACAGCGACCGCCAGCAGAGCGGCCGTGCGGGGATCCTGATGATCACCGCGGACCGCGGCATGACCGGCCCCTACTCGCACAACGTGATCCGGGCCGCGGAGCAGCTCGCCAACACGCTGCGCGATCAGGGCAAGGAGCCCGTGATGTACGTCGTCGGCCGCAAGGGCGACTCGTACTACCGATTCCGCAACCGCCCGCCGCACCGCTCGTGGACGCCGTACAAGGAGAACGAGCTGCCGGCACTGGGCCGCGAGATCTCCGCCGTGCTCACCGACGACCTCCTGAACGAGGACCCGGAGGTGCATCTCGACGAGCTCTACGTGGTCGGCACCGAGTTCAAGACCCGCTTCCTCCAGAACACCAGGTCCATCCGGATGGTGCCCATGGGTCTGGTCGAGGCAGGGGAGGGTGCCGGCGTCCCGACGTTCCCGCTGTACGCCTTCACCCCCGACCCCGACACGGTCGTCGAGGAGCTGATGCCGCGGTACATCGAGTCGCGCATCATCAACATCCTGCTGCAGGCGATGGCGTCCGAGCATGCCTCCACGCAGCGCGCGATGAAGACCGCCACCGACAACGCGGAGACCCAGATCCGAAAGTTCACCCGGCTGGCGAACTCCGCCCGCCAGGCGGAGATCACCCAGGAGATCACGGAGATCGTCGGCGGCGCCGACGCGCTCTCGGGATCCGGCCGCACCGAACGCTGAGACCCTTGGCCGACTGCGCCCCGCGCGGCGGCCCGACATGGAGAGAACGGACATGACCATCACCACTGACAGTCAGGCACCTGCCGCCGCGGCTCCGGCCGCCACCGGGCGCGTCGCCCGCGTCACCGGCGCCGTCGTCGACATCGAGTTCCCCCCGGGCAACATCCCGGAGCTGTACAACGCGCTGACCATCGAGATCTCGGCGGAGGGCTCGGGCCTCGAGGAGTCCACGCTGACCCTCGAGACCGCACAGCACCTCGGTGACGGCATGGTGCGAGGCATCGCGCTGAAGCCCACCGACGGCGTGGTGCGCGGCCAGGCCGTCACCGACTCCGGTGCACCGATCTCGGTGCCCGTCGGCGACGTGACCCTCGGCACCGTCTTCGACGTCGTCGGCAATCCGCTGAACAAGCCGGCCGATCAGCTCGAGGTCACCGAGCGCTGGCCCATCCACCGCCAGGCGCCGAACTTCGACCAGCTCGAGTCGGCCACGCAGATGTTCGAGACCGGCATCAAGTCGATCGACCTGCTGACCCCGTACGTCAAGGGCGGCAAGATCGGCCTGTTCGGCGGTGCGGGCGTCGGCAAGACCGTCCTCATCCAGGAGATGATCTACCGCGTGGCCAACAACCACGACGGCGTCTCCGTGTTCGCCGGCGTCGGCGAGCGCACGCGTGAGGGCTGGGACCTCATCGAGGAGATGACCGAGTCGGGCGTCATCGAGAAGACCGCCCTGGTCTTCGGCCAGATGGACGAGCCCCCGGGCACCCGTCTGCGCGTGGCGCTGTCCGCGCTGACCATGGCGGAGTACTTCCGCGATGAGCAGGCCCAGGACGTGCTGCTGTTCATCGACAACATCTTCCGCTTCACCCAGGCCGGCTCCGAGGTCTCCACCCTGCTGGGCCGCATGCCCTCCGCAGTGGGCTACCAGCCGAACCTGGCGGACGAGATGGGTGTGCTCCAGGAGCGCATCACCTCGACCCGCGGCCACTCGATCACCTCGATGCAGGCGATCTACGTCCCGGCCGACGACTACACCGACCCGGCCCCGGCGACCACCTTCGCCCACCTCGACGCCACCACGGAGCTCTCCCGTGAGATCGCCTCGCGCGGTCTGTACCCGGCGATCGACCCGCTCACCTCGACCTCGCGTATCCTCGACCCGCGTTACGTGGGCCAGGAGCACTACGACACCGCGGTGCGCGTGAAGCAGATCCTCCAGCGCAACAAGGAGCTGCAGGACATCATCGCGATGCTCGGCGTCGATGAGCTGTCCGAGGAGGACAAGGTCATCGTCTCCCGCGCACGCCGCATCCAGCAGTTCCTCTCGCAGAACACCCACCTCGCCAAGCAGTTCACCGGCGTCGACGGCTCGGACGTCCCGATGCGCGACACCATCGAGGGCTTCAAGGGCATCTGCGACGGCGAGTTCGACCACATCACCGAGTCCGCCTTCTTCAACGTCGGCGGGATCGACATGGTGCTCGAGAACCAGCACCGCATCGACAAGGAGCTCGGCGCGTGAGTGCGCTCGACGTCACCTTCGTCACCGCGGATCGCACCGTCTGGACCGGTCAGGCCGCGCAGGTCGTCGTGCCCGCCGTGGACGGCTCGATGGGCATCCTGCCGCAGATGCAGCCGACCCTGGCGATCCTCGGCACCGGCGCGGTGCGGATCATCTCCCAGGACGGCGACGTCCAGGAGCTGGCCGTCGAGGGTGGTTTCGTCTCGGTCGACTCCGATGTCGTGACCATCGGTGTCGATGACGCGAAGCCCGTCGACTCCGCCGCCTCCGGGAACTGACCCGCGTTCGCAGCGACCATGAGCGACCTGAGCATCCCGATCCTCGTCCTGGGGGTCGGGATGCTCTTCGTCGTGGCGGCGGTGCTGCTGGTGCTGCGCCAGATCATCGTCTCCCGCAGGAGAGGCGCCTTCGAATGCACCCTCCAGCGCCGCGGCCTGGTGGGCGGCACCAGCTGGCAGCACGGCCTGATGCGCTTCGGCAATGACCGGCTGCGCTGGTTCCGAGCGTTCTCGCTACGGCTCCGTCCCGAGGTGGTGATCCGGCGTGTCGACATCCAGGACGTCTCGCGCCGGCGCCTGGCCGCCCAGATCGAGGGTGCGGAGGACAGCTATCTGCTCGAGTTCAGCCTTCGGGGAGGCCGCGAGATCAGCGCGATCGTCGATCTGGTCTCGGGCGCGGCGTTGAACTCCTGGCTGGAGGCCGCGCCGACGGGGATGGTCCGGGGCGACGCCGACTGACCCATCCGACCGCACCAGGGGCCTCGCGAACGCCTCCGCGCGGTGCGTCGGCCCCGTCCCCCGTCAGTCCCTGAGGACCGTGCCCGCACGCAGCACGCGCACCGCCGAGAGTCGCGTGTCGACCAGCAGGACGTCCGCGCGCCGACCCGCTGCGAGCGCACCGATCCGGTCCTGCATCCCGAGCACAGCGGCCGGCACAGAGGACGCCGCACGCACCGCACGCACCAGGTCCACGCCGGCTTCCTCGACCGCGAAGCGGACCACGTCCAGCAGATGCGCGGTGCCCCCGGCGATCGCGGTGCCGCCGGTGAGCATCGCGACCCCCGCCTCGACAGTGACATCGAGGGCTCCCAGCCGGTACTGGCCATCGGGCATCCCCGCAGCCGCCATCGCGTCGGTCACCAGCACCACGTTGTGTTCCGCGGCGAGGGCGAAGACATGGGCGACGGTGCGGGCATCGAGGTGCACGCCGTCCGCGATCACCTCGACCACCAGGTCGCCGCGCGCCGCCGCGTCCAGAGCGGCCAGGGCGGGCCCCGGATCGCGATGATGGATCGGCCGCATCCCGTTGAACAGGTGCGTGGCGGTGGGCAGCGCGGAGCGGCCATGCTCCCGCCGCAGCTCGGTGAGGGACAGCTCGACCGCCCGGGTCATCTGCGTGCTGCTGCCGTCGGTGTGGCCGAGCGAGGGGAGCGCGCCGACCTCCGCGAGCGCCTCGATCACGGCGCCGGCATTGTCGGCCTCGGGAGCCACGGTCATGGTGGCCAGGGCGCCCCCGGCCAGCTGGGCGAGCTCGCGCACGAGGTCTGCATCGCCGCCGGTGATGTGCTCGGGGTTCTGGGCGCCGCGCCGCTCCACGGAGATGAACGGGCCCTCGAGGTGGATCGCGGCGATCTCGCCGTCGGCCGCGAGCTGCGCGAGATCCTCCACGCGAGAGCGCAGCGTCGCGGCGTCCGCGGTGACGAGGGAGGCGACCAGGCTGGTGGTGCCGTGGCGGCGATGCTCGGCGATCGCGGTGCGCATGTCCTCGGTGCCGGCCGCATCGGGGAAGGAGGCGCCGCCGCCGCCGTGGCAGTGCAGGTCGACCAGGCCGGGGAGGATCAGGCCGTCATGGGACAGCAGCTCACGGGCCTGATGGGGCGGGGCCCCGCTCGCCGGCCCGGCCCAGAGGATGTCCTCGCCGCCGATGAGCAGCAGCGCGTCCGGGACCAGACCCTGCTCGAGCACGGCGGTGCCGCGCAGCGCCAGATCAGCGGTGAGGACGGGGAAGTCGAACGGCTCGGCGGTGCTCATGGTCTCTCCTGGTCGGGTGAGGGTCGCCGGGGCCGGCGGGAGGTCAGAACAGGCGGGACTCGGCGTCGTCGATCCCGCGCAGGGCGTCGTAGTCCAGGGTCACGCAGTCGATGCCGCGGTCCGTGGCCAGCACCCGCGCCTGCGGCTTGATCGCCTGGGCGGCGAAGATTCCGCGCACCGGGGCGAGCAGCGGGTCGCGGTTGAGCAGCTCGAGATAGCGGGTCAGCTGCTCGACACCGTCGATCTCGCCGCGTCGCTTGATCTCGATCGCGACCGAGCCGCCCGCGTCGTCGCGGGCCAGGATGTCCACCGGCCCGATCGCCGTGAAGTACTCGCGTCGCACGAGAGACCAGCCGTCGCCCAGCGTCTCGATGTTGTCCGCCAGGAGCGCCTGGAGGTGAGCCTCGACGCCGTCCTTCTGCAGGCCCGGATCGACGCCGAGCTCATGGGTGGAGTCCTCGAAGACCTCGTGCAGGCGCACCCGCAGCCGGTCGCCGGACTTGTCGTGGACCACGTCCCACTGCTCGATCCAGTCGCCGTCCGGATCGGCCGCCGCCTCCTCATCGCCGCGACGGGTCGTCGACAGCGTGCAGGGAGGCGTCATCCAGTTCAGGGGCTTGTAGCTGCCCCCGTCGGAATGGATCAGCACGCTGCCGTCGGCCTTGATGATCAGCAGCCGAGGGGCGAGCGGGAGATGGGCGGTGAGCCGACCGGTGTAGTCGACAGAGCAACGAGCAACGACGAGACGCACCCGGCCAGGGTACGACACAGCGGGAGCGGGAGCCTCCCTCGCCTGCGGGATGAGAGGACGATGAGACGTTCATGAGAAGCGCTTTACCCAGGTGCACATGCTCACTCGGCACTGTTGTGGTGACCGCGCCGCTCGTATCGTGGGCTGGTCCACCCTGTCCGGGTCATGCCCGGAACCCGCTGAAGGAGCTTCCTACCGTGCAACGACCGCTGGCCGTCCTGCTGGTCCTGATCGGAGTCATCGGACTCGTGCTGGGCCGCCTGGGAGAGACCTCCTGGGCACCCGAGACCGAGACCACAGCCACGGTCGAGCTCGGCGATCCGGGTCCCGCCGTGGTGATCGACCCGGGCGTGCTCTACATCGGCGGCAACGAGGGCCAGGTCGTCATCGAGGGCGCCTCCGACGTCTCGGTGATCACGGCGGCCAACGGGGACATCGACTCCTACCTCGAGGACGTGCGACACACCCGGATCACCGGTGCGAGCGACTGGGCCACCCTCAGCACCCAGGAGGTCAGCCCGGACGGTGCCGAGGAGCTGGACTCGCCCACCACCTCGGATCTGTGGCGCTCGGTCGAGACGCAGCCCAGCCCGCACACCATCGAGATCTCTGACTTCTGGGCCGGCGAGCACGGGGAGAACGAACAGGTCTACCGTGCGATCCTGATCGTCACCGACGGCACCGAGCCCGGTGCGGACTCGGTCTCGATCACCTGGCCCGTCGACGCCGAGAACGAGTGGGTTCCCTTCGCCTACGCGGGCGGCGCCGCGATCGCCGTCATCGGCCTGGTGCTCCTGGTCGTGTCGATCGGCGGCCGCCGGCGCGACGAGGACGAGGAGCGCCTCGAGGAGGATGGCCCGCAGGAGCCGCTGGCGGAACCCGCCGGCGCGTCCGTCGCAGCAGGAGCCCCCGCCGGTGCGGCCGAAGGTGACGCCGAGAACTCCCTGCGTACGCAGGAGCCGGCCGCAGCTGGTGACGGCCTCGACGAGCTGTTCGCCGCGCCCACGGAGCCGGTGCGTGAGGAGAATGTCTGGTCCCTCGGCGAGGAGACCGCCGACGAGGAGGCTGCCGGCGAGGAGACCGCCGGCGAGGAGACCGCCGACGAGGCCTCGCAGGAGCCTGCCCCGGAGTCCGATCCGGGGGCCGAGGAAGGCGGACCGGTCCGCCTCTTCGGAGAGGACGAGGATCGCCGATGACCCGCCACGAGCTGCGCCGCGCTGCGCGGAAGGACACCATGATGATGAGCCGATCCCTCTCCCTCGGTCGCCGCGGACTCCTCCTGGGCACCGGCACCCTCGCCACCACCGGTCTGCTCGCGGCCTGCGGTTCGGAGCCCGAGCCGCCGCCCGCTCCGCCGCAGGGCAGGCCGCTCGAGGCCCCGACCCCCGTGCAGACCACCGAGCAGTTCTCGGCGATCGTGCCCGAGGTGAACGAGGCCGTGGTCACCGCCGACGAGGCCCGCGATGCGGAGGAGCTCGCCCCCCGGGTCAGCGGCTCCGCCGCGGACTTCCGCAAGGCGGCGTACGCGATGATCGAGAAGGCCGAGGAGTGGGCGGAGGATCTCAAGACCCCCGGGGCCGAGCTGATCGTCCCGATGACCTCGGTGACCGAGGAGTTCCCGCGCACCGCGATCGCTCTGGTCGAGGACTCCGTGGAGGAGGACGGCGTGCCCTACTTCGTCGTCCTGCAGCAGAGCGACGCGAAGTCTCCCTACACCTCCTGGGGCTGGGCTCAGCAGGCCGTGGGCATCGAGATGCCGATGGTGGCCAACGAGCTCGTCGGCGCGGAGCAGGTCGCCGCCGACAGCGAGGGCCTCGTGATGACCCCCGCCGAGGCCCTCGCGCTGTACGCGAAGGTGCTCACCGGGGGCGATGACCAGGACCCCGACGACCAGCTCGCGCCGAACCCGTTCCAGACGGGGACCCATGAGCGGATCCAGACCGAGCGTGCCGAGCTCAACGCGGGAGTGGATCAGGACGAGGCTGCGACCATCCGCGAGACCTACAAGGTGGACGACAGCGAGTTCGCCGGTCTGCGCACCGACGACGGCGGCGCGCTGGTGATGGGCACGCTGCGCTCCACCCGCAAGGTCGCCATCAAAGAGCGCGCGACCATGCGCTATGCCGAGGACAACAAGTACACCAAGGTGATCGGCAAGCGGGAGTTCGAGTCCGAGTACATCCGCACGTTCGGCACCCACGTGGCGCTGTACATCCCCTCGGCGGACGTCGGCGGGCAGGTGCAGCCGCTCGGTGCCACCCAGACCGCGCTCGACGCCAGCGGCGAGTGACGCCCGGCACCGCGCACCCTCGGCCCGACTCCTTAGACTGGGCCCGTCCCGACGTCATCGAAGGAGTTCACCTGTGACCGATCCGTACGGAATCATCGATCTGGCCGCCCTCAAGCAGCCCGCCGGAGGCAGCGAAGGGGGAGCTGCGGCCGGCACTGCGTCCGCGCACGAGATCGCCGTCACCGAGCAGGGGCTCGAGCAGCTGATCGCCGACTCCCAGCAGGTGCCGACCCTGGTCCTGGTCACCAGCGGCCGGGTCCCCGAGGGCGCGCAGTTCCTCGCCTCGCTGCGTCGCGCGGTCGATGCGCAGGGGGGTGCGCTGCGTCTGGCGATCGTCGACGCCGACACCCAGCAGCGGGTCGCCGGAGCGCTGCGCGTCCAGCAGCTTCCCACCCTGCTGCTGCTGATCCAGGGTCAGATCCAGCCGATCGTGCAGTCCGTGCTGCCCGATGCCGAGATCGACAGCCTCGTCACCCAGGTGCTCGAGGTCGCCCGTCAGCAGGGCATGGAGCTGCCCGGCGGCGAGGGCGAGGAGCAGGCCCCGCCCGAGGAGCCGCTGCCGCCCCTGATCGCCGAGGCCTATGAGGCGATCGAGAAGGGCGACCTGGACTCTGCCGTCGCCGCGTACGAGAAGCAGCTCCAGGAGGCTCCGGCTGACGCCGAGGCGAAGGCCGGCCTGGCCACCGTGACCCTGATGCGTCGCACGCAGGGCGCAGATCTCACCTCCGCCCGCGAAGCGGCGGCGCAGCGTCCCGAGGATCTCGACGCCCAGCTGCTGGTCGCCGACCTCGACATGCTCGGCGGCCACGTCGATGATGCCTTCGCTCGCCTGCTGGATCTGCTGCGCGGTGCGGACCAGGAGACCAAGGACGTGGTGCGGGCACGCCTGCTGGATCTCTTCGAGGTGGCCGGTGCGGGCGATCCGAGGGTGGCCCCGGCCCGCAGGCGCCTGGCGAATCTCCTGTACTGAGCGCCCGCGAGGGCCTCGCGCGATTCCCGTTCCCTCCCCGAGCACTGAGGGGTCATGTGCCCCGTGCCGACGGGTCCCGTGCCCCGTGCCGACGGGTCCCGTACCCCGTACCGACGGGCCCCGTACCCCGTACCGACGGGTCATGTGCATGTGAGTGCCGAGAATGGCACACACGCGCTCATGACCCGTCAGTACGTCTGGCCGGGAGGATCAGCCTTCGCGGAGCCGCTCGGGGACCAGGATCAGCGCCCCCATCGGCGGCACCGAGAGTCGCACCGAATGCTCGCGGCCGTGCTGGGAGAGCTGCTCCGCGTGCACACGGCCGAGGTTCCCGACACCGCTGCCGCCGTACACGGGAGCGTCGGAGTTGAGCACCTCGAGCCACGCGCCGCCCTCGGGCAGCGGGACGCGGTACTCGTGCCAGGGTTCGGCGGAGAAGTTCAGGACCACCACCGCCGGGTTCCCGGAATCGTCGCGCCGCACGAAGGACAGCGAGTTGTGGGCCGCATCGTCGCCGATGAGCCACTCGAAACCGCCTGGGTCCTGATCGCGCTGGTAGAGGGCGGGGAACTCCGCCTGCAGGGCGTTGAGATCCCGCACCAGCTGCTGCGCGCCGCGGTGCAGCGGATACTCCAGCAGCCACCAGGGCAGCCCCGACTGCTCCGACCATTCGGTGCCCTGGGCGAATTCGATGCCCATGAACACCAGCTGCTTGCCCGGATGGGTCCACTGGAAGGTGAGGTAGGCGCGCAGCGTCGCCGCCTGCTGCCAGTCGTCGCCGGGGGCCTTGCGCAGCAGCGAGCCCTTGCCGTGCACGACTTCGTCGTGGCTGAGCGGGAGCACGAAGTTCTCGGAGTACTGGTACACCATCGAGAAGGTGATCTCGCCGTGGCGGTACTGGCGATGGACGGGATCCGCACCGAGGTACTCGAGGGTGTCGTGCATCCAGCCCATGTTCCATTTGAACCCGAAGCCCAGGCCGCCGGTGTCGGTGGGGCGGGTGACCCCGGGGAACGAGGTGGACTCCTCGGCGATCATCATGATGCCCGGCGCGCGCTTGTATGCGGTCGCGGTGGTCTCCTGGAGGAAGGCGATGTTCTCGAGATCCTCGCGCCCGCCGTGCTGGTTGGGCACCCACTGGCCGTCCTCGCGTGAGTAGTCGCGGTAGAGCATCGAGGCGACGGCGTCGACCCGCAGCCCGTCGACGTGGAACTCCTCGAGCCAGTAGCAGGCGTTGGCGACCAGGAAGTTGCGCACCTCATTGCGTCCCGTGTCGAAGATGAATGTTCCCCAGTCCGGGTGCTCGCCGCGGCGCGGGTCCGCGTGCTCGTACAGCGGGGTGCCGTCGAAGCGGCCCAGCGCCCACTCGTCCTTGGGGAAGTGGGCGGGGACCCAGTCGAGGATCACGCCGATGCCGGCGCCGTGCAGGGTGTCGATCAGGTGGCGCAGCTCGTCGGGGCTGCCCAGGCGCGAGGTGGGGGCGTAGTAGCCGGTGACCTGGTAGCCCCAGGAGCCTCCGAACGGATGCTCTGCGACGGGCATGAACTCCACATGGGTGAAGCCCATCTCGCGCACGTAGCGGGTCAGCTCGGTGGCCAGCTCGCGGTAGCCCAGGCCGGGCCGCCAGCTGGCCAGGTGCACCTCGTAGATCGAGATCCGCGAGGAGACGGCGTCCTGCGCTGCGCGCTGGGCCAGCCAGTGCTCGTCGGTCCATTCGAAGCTGCTGGTGGTGATGACGGAGCCGGTGGCGGGCGGGACCTCGGCGAACCGGGCCATCGGATCGGCCTTGTCACGCCAGATGCTGTCCGCGCCGAGGATCCGGTACTTGTAGGTCTCGCCGTCGCCGATGCCGGGGACGAACAGCTCCCACACCCCGGAGGAGCCCAGGGAGCGCAGGGCGTGCAGGCGCCCGTCCCAGCCATTGAACGAGCCGACCACCTGCACGGCGCGGGCGTTCGGTGCCCAGACGGCGAAGGAGGTGCCCTCCACGCCTTCCAAGCTCTCCACGCTCTCCACGCTCTCCACGCCTTCCCCGGTGTCCTCGCCCCCGCCGTCGAGGGTGAGCACATGCGAGCCCAGCGCCCGCCACAGCTCCTCGTGACGACCTTCGCGGATGAGATGCAGGTCCAGCTCGCCGATGGTGGGCAGGAAGCGATAAGGCTCCTCGAGCAGGACCGGGTTCTCGCCCTCCGACCAGGTCACGCTGATCCGGTGGGAGGGCAGCTCGGCGTACGGCACCGAGGCCACCCAGATGCCGTCGTACTCGTGCTCCATGGGATGGGAGGTGCCGTCGGGCAGCACCACGGAGACGGCGTGCGCGAGCGGCTTCAGGGTGCGCACAGTGGTCCCGCCCGCGTACTCGTGGGCGCCGAGGACCGCGTGGGGCTCGTGGTAGCTGCCTGTCGCGGTCGCACCGAGCTCGTGCTCGCCCAGCGGCATCACCGCAGCCCGACGGGATGGCCCGGAGGCATCTTCGGGAGCGGGGTGCTCCGTGGCGTGGTCGGGAGTCTCGGTCATGTCAGCTCTCCTCGGGGTGGATGATCCGCAGGATGTGCGCGGGCCGGTCGGCGGCGCTGAGGATGACGTACGGGTCGCGCCCCCAGCTGTACCGCTCACCGGTCAGCAGGTCCTCGACCTCGAAGGATTCGCCCACCCCCAGCGCGTCGAGGTCCAGGTGCAGGGTGGTCCAGGCATCGCGATCGTGCGCGGTCAGGGAGACCACCAGGACGGTGTCGGGAGCTCCGGTGCCGCTGGATGCCGCATCGAGGTGCTTGGAGAAGACCAGCACCTGCTCGTCCTCGGCCTCGTGGAAGCGGATCGTGGTGAGGGTCTGCAGCGCGGGGTGGTCCCGGCGGATCCGGTTGAGCGTCGCCAGCAGCGGCTCGAGGCTCTCGCCCCGGGCCAGAGCTCCGGCGTAGTCGCGGGGCTTGAACTCGTACTTCTCGTTGTCGATCTGCTCCTGCGCCCCGGGCCGCGGCACATCCTCGACCAGCTCGTAGCCGCTGTAGATGCCCCAGGTGGGCACCAGGGTGGCGGCGAGGATCGCCCGCAGCACGAAGGCCCGGCGCCCTCCCGAGCTCATGTAGGGCGTGAGGATGTCATGGGTGGTGGGCCAGAAGCTCGGGCGCATGTAGGGCGCGGCCTCGACCAGCTCCTCGAGGTACTCCCGCAGCTCTGCCGCGCTCTCGCGCCAGGTGAAGTACGTGTAGCTCTGGTGATAGCCGATCTTGCCCAGCGTGTGCATCATCGTGGGCCGGGTGAAGGCCTCGGCCAGGAAGATCACCTCGGGGTGC
>JAAZLF010000558.1 GCA_012799425.1 Actinomycetales bacterium
CCCGCTTGCCGAAGAAGCCGAAGGACATGATGCCCAGCACCACGCCCACGCCGATGATGGCGAGCAGCTCGACCACCAGCGCCCAGGCACCGGTGATCGGGATGAGGGTGAAGCGCACCGGCAGGAACACCACCAGCGCGGCGACCACGGCGAGGGAGAAGGCCAGGTTGGTGACCTTCTTCCAGTAGAAGGAGGCGATGACCGGGAAGACCAGGCAGCCCCACAGTGCGCCGACGAAGACCAGCAGGTCCAGGATGTTGAAGCGTGCGGTGGCGAAGTACAGCGCGAGGCCCGTCGCGACGATCATGGTGACGCGGCCGATCAGCAGCATCAGCTTGGGGTTGACGTTCTTGCGGCCCACGGACTGGCCGTAGATGTCCGCCATCACGATCGAGCTCAGCGCCGAGAGGTCGGAATCCGCGGTCGAGGACAGCGAACCGATGATCATGATGAACGCGAGCGCCACCAGGGCGACGGGCAGGTAGGTGCCGACCATCTGCGGCATCAGGTTGTTGACATCACCGCCCATGGGCTCGATGCCCAGGTACAGCGCCATCACACCGAGCATGCCGATGCCGATCACGGTGCCGCCGTAGCCGACGGTCGCGGTGATGAAGGTGGGCTTGATGAGGTCCTCGCGCACGGCGAAGAGGCGCTGGGCGATGGTCTGGTTGCCGATCGCGTAGGCGAGCACCGCGGCGATGTAGGGGGCGCCCTGGTTCATGAACGCATCGGAGGAGAAGAAGCTCTCCTGCTGCGGGGTGACGTTCCCGCTGGCCACACCCTCGGCGAACATCGAGGGACCGCCGGCGAGGAAGAACACGGCCGGGATGATCACCACGGCGGCGCCGAGCATCGCCATCACCTGGGCGAAGTCGGTGAGCACGGAGGCGCGGAAGCCGGACCACAGGGTGTACAGCAGCACGCCGCCGGCGATGATCAGGATGCCGGCGCCGAAGCTGAGCGGGGAGAGCATCGCGATGATCGCGCCGCCGGCGATGAAGTTCGAGGTCAGGGAGATGACCGAGCCGAGCACGTTGGAGCCGGCGAGCATCAGCTGGGAGGAGCGGCCGTGGCGGGCGTACATCACCTCGGCGAGCGTGTGGGCGCGCGGGGCGACCGTGCGGATCCGCTTGCCGAAGGGGTAGATGAACAGGATCATCAGCGCGCCCCAGAGCCCGTAGTGGATGGGGCCGGAGACGCCATAGGTGTAGCCGGCGGTGACCGAGGCGTACATCGAGGACGCCCAGATCCAGGTGGCGGTCATCGAGGCGGCGGAGACGCCGAAGCCGATGTTGTTGCCGGCGGTCATGTAGTCGTCGGCGTTCTCCTTCTTGCGGGAGATCGCCACCGACATCCACATCGTGCCCCCGTAGAACAGGAGCAGGAGGGCGATGATCCCGATGACCCCGAGCTGGACTATCTCTCCTGAAGCGGGCGGCACTGAACTTCCTTCCGTAGCGGCGAACCGATCACATCCGTCCGGTCCCCACCCGCGCGCCGAGATGTGCGCGCTGCTGTTCTGCAGCGCGTTGCGCTCAGGGGTGGCACCCCCAGTGGGCCGACCGGCAATCAACCCCCTGGGCGTGTGCCGTCCGGTATCGACTCGGGCGGTGTGCTCACCTGCTCCGAGGAGTGGACTGCGACGGCGAGGGGCCGGCTCCGACCCCTCATCGGGGCGGCGCCGCCAGCACTCTCCACGCTTGGGGCCGTATAGATACTCGCACAGTGCCGACGGCATAGCCACCCGACAGGTAACGTATTGGACACAACCGCAGGTCACAGCGCCTTAAGTCATTGTCGGACAAACAGATCCCGACGCTGTTCTGCATCTCCACTCGGCACTCTGCACTCCTCCCCAGCACCACCCGTCCGGCGCACGGTCGGCGCGAACGCGATCCGGGGCCGCCGCGTAGGGTGGCGGAGATCGACGCCGGCCGCGCAGCAGCGGCTGAGGAAGAGGAGACATGGCGAGCAGACGCATCGGCCTGATCGGCTGCGGAGATGTCTCGGTGGTCCATATCGAGGCACTGCGGGACATCGAGGGCCTCGAGCTCGTGGGGATCGCGGACACGGACCCGCAGGCGCGCGCCCGCGCCGCGGAGGCCACCGGGGTGCCGGGATTCGCCAGCACCCAGGAGCTGATCGACGGGGTCCACCCGGACGCCGTGCACGTGACCACCCCTCACGACGAGCACATCGACCCCTCGCTCACCGCGCTCGCCGCAGGAGTGCACGTGCTGCAGGAGAAGCCGCTCGCGCACACCCTCGCCGAGGGGCGGCGACTGGTGGACGCGGCCGAGGCGGCCGGGGCAGCCGGGGCGGCCGGCGAGGGCGCCGCCGGCGCGAAGACCTCCGGCACGAAGGTGGGCATCTGCTTCCAGAACCGCTACAACCTCGCCAGCCAGCGCCTGCACGAGATGCTCGGCTCCGGCGAGCTCGGTGCGGTGCGCGGCGCCTGGGCCTCGGTGGTGTGGACCCGCAGCGCGGACTACTACCGCGCCAGACCCTGGCGCGGCACCTGGGAGGGCTCGGGCGGCGGCCTGCTGATCAACCAGGCCATCCACACTCTGGACCTGGTGCAATGGCTGCTGGGCGGGGTGGAACGCACCGACGGCCACGTCGCGACCCGGAAGTTCGGGGACGTGATCGAGGTGGAGGACACCGCGGAGCTGCTGCTGCATCACCCCGGTGGCGCGACCACCTCCTTCTACGCGACGCTCACCGCGCCCCAGCACAGACCGGTGGAGATCGAGCTCGACTGCGAGCACGCATACGTGAGCCTGCGCGGCGGCACCGAGGGCGGGCTCACAATCCGTTGGGCCGACGGGCGTGTGGACACCGTCGGCGAGCGCTCGGTGACCTCGGGCGGTCGCTCCTACTGGGGCGTCTCCCACGAGCTGCTGATCCGCGACTTCTACGAGCGTCTCGAGGAGCCGGAGCCGTTCTGGATCGGTCCGCGCGAGGCGATGGCCTCGATGGAGATCCTCACCGAGGCCTACCGGCTCAGCGGGGCCGGCCCGACGGTCTGAGGGCGTTGTCGGCGCTCACGGCCGGGCGTCGACGGCCTCTGCCTCGAAGGTCTCCGGGTCGACCGGGCGCTGCCGCCGCGGGAGGGTGGTGACGACGAGACGGTAGGAGTCGGTCACCAGATCGCTCAG
>JAAZLF010000559.1 GCA_012799425.1 Actinomycetales bacterium
GCGACCAGTGCGGCCGCGCACACGAAGCGAGCCCCGCGATGGGCGTCCGGGACGTCACCGAGCTGGGCGAGCAGCAGATCGTTGTTGGCCTCGTCGTCGCCGTGCCGGCCGCTCCACCGGGCAGAGAAGATGCCGGGCGCGCCGCCGAGCACGTCGACCGAGAGGCCGGAGTCGTCGGCGACCGCCAGCAGACCCGTGGCCGCTGCGGCGGAGCGAGCCTTCAGCAGGGCGTTGCCCTCGAAGGTCACCGCGTCCTCGACCACGTCCGGGAGCGAGATCCCGGCCGAGGAGATGACCTGCTCAGCCGCGAGTCCCGGCACCGCAGCCGTGAGGATCCGCTGCAGCTCCGCGAGCTTCTTGGCGTTGTGCGAGGCGAGGATGACCCTCGCACCCGCCGGGACCGCGCTGGGCGCGATGCTCATCGCTGCTCGGCGAGGACGTCGCGCTGGATCTGCGCGAGGTCGGCGCAGCCGCCGGTGGCCAGATCCAGCAGAGCACCCAGCTCGGCGCGATCGAAGGGCGCGCCCTCGGCGGTGCCCTGCACCTCGATGAACGAACCGGAACCGGTGACCACCACGTTCATGTCGGTCTCGGCCTCCACGTCCTCGCGGTACTCGAGGTCCAGCAGCGGGCGACCGTCGACGATGCCCACGCTGATCGCGCTGACCGAGTCCGTGAGCACCTGCTTCGCGGACGGCAGCTCGGTGTGCTGCTTGCCCCAGGTGATCGCATCGGCCAGTGCCACATACGCGCCGGTGATCGCGGCGGTACGGGTGCCGCCGTCGGCCTGGAGCACATCGCAGTCCAGCTGGATCGTGTTCTCGCCGAGCGCGTCGAGATCGATGACCGCACGCAGGGAGCGGCCGATCAGGCGGGAGATCTCATGGGTGCGGCCGCCGATCTTGCCCTTGACCGATTCGCGCGGCGAACGGGTGTTGGTGGAGCGGGGAAGCATCGCGTACTCGGCGGTGACCCAGCCGGAGCCCGAGCCCTTCTTCCAGCGCGGCACGCCGGGGGTGAAGGACGCCGCGCACAGCACGCGGGTGCGGCCGAACTCGATCAGCGCGCTGCCCTCGGCCTGGTCGAGCCAGCCGCGGGTGATGCGCACCTCGCGCAGCTGATCAGGGGTGCGGCCGTCGATGCGGTCGCCGGCGGGAGTCTGGGTCGAAGAGCTCACGGAGCTCCTTCCTCGAAGATGTCGGGATGATCCGCCCTGACCAGCTGCCGCTCGTGCCTCGCAGCACGTCGATCAGGACACGTCGAGGATATCCATCGGGCGGACCATCGTGATCCTCCCCGAGTGCACAGCGCGTGCCTCGGCCAACGGAACCTCCGGATCCGTCCAGGCCGGGATGTGGGTCAGCGCGAGATGACCCACGCCCGCACGGCTCGCGCACTCCCCGGCACGCCGCCCGGTCAGGTGCACGCCGCTGAAGCGGTCATCGCGCCCCTCGATGTACCCGGCCTCGCACAGGAACAGGTCCGCGCCGCGGGCCAGATCGTCGAGCGCCTCACAGGTGTCGCTGTCACCGGAGTACGTGAGGACGATGCCAGCGACGGTGATGCGGAAGCCGTAGGCCTCCACCGGGTGCAGCACCGCGCGGGTCTCGATCTCGAGCGGCCCGACGCTGAAACGGTGGTGATCGCTCAGCGCATGGTGCTCGAAGGGCGAGCTGTGCACCCCATCGGGTATGTCCCCCTTGCGGCTGAGCACCGCAGAGATCCGCTCCGCCAGCGGGGCCGGCGCATGGATCGGCAGCTTCCCCAGGTCATCACGGGAGTGGTAGGCCCAGAACACCTCGAGACCGGTGATGTCGAGGTAGTGGTCGGGGTGGAGGTGGGAGATGATCACCGCGTCCAGATCGGCCGGGTCGATCACGTTCTGCAGCGGCCCGAAGGCGCCGGAGCCCAGATCCATCAGCACCCGCCAGGTGCGGCCCTGTTCGTCCTCGTGCTCGATCAGGTAGCTGGAGGCGGCGCTGCGCGGGCCGGCGAAGCTGCCGCTGCATCCGATGACGTGGACCCTCATGCCGGCACCACGGGCAGCGACCCGGTCATCTCGAGCGTGGGACCCAGGAAACGCTGGGAGAGGCGGGCGAAGTTCGCGCCGCCGGCACCGTCGGCCGTCTGCGAGAACACGTGGCGCGGCGACTGGTCGCTCTCGCGGAGCTGATCGGCGGCGCGCAGCTGCCGGTACACGTCCAGCGCCGTCTCCTCGGCGGAGGAGACCAGCGTGACATCGGGCCCCATCACGTAGCTGATGGGACCGGCGAGCATCGGGTAGTGGGTGCAGCCCAGCACCAGCGTGTCCACTCCGGCGGCCCGGACGGGCGCGAGGTACTCCTCGGCGAGCTCGACCACGTCCTGCCCGCTGACCACGCCGTTCTCGACGAACTCGACGAAGCGGGGGCACGCCTGCGTGGTCAGCGTCAGCGTCGGGGCGGCGGCGAAGGCGTCCTCGTAGGCGCGTGAGGTCACGGTGCCCTGGGTGGCGATCACGCCCACCCGGCCGTTGCGTGTCGCGGCGACTGCTCGGCGCACGGCCGGCTGGATCACCTCGACGACCGGTACGTCATAACGCTCGCGGGCATCGCGCAGCACGGCGGCGGAGGCGGTGTTGCAGGCGATCACCAGCATCTTGACGCCATGGCCGACGAGCTCGTCCATGATCTCCATCGCGAGGGAGCGCACCTCGGCGATGGGGCGCGGGCCGTAGGGCCCGTGCGCGGTGTCGCCGATGTAGATCAGCTCCTCCTGGGGGAGCTGATCGAGCACGGCGCGGGCGACCGTCAGGCCGCCCACCCCGGAGTCGAAGATCCCGATCGGCGCGTTGTTCATCCGGGCAAGGCTAATCCGCGCAGGCGTCCGGGGCAGTGACGGCACGCTCACTGCGTGGCGTTTCACAGTTCGCACACAGTCAGTCCAGAGCCCGCAGCAGGCTCTCCTGCAACCAGGAGAGCAGCTCGTAGACCGCGATCACGATGTCGGAGCCCACGTGCTCAGCGTCCGGGGAGGGCTCGGCATCCTCGACCTGCTCACCGATCTGCTGGAGCATCCGTACCGTGTCGAAGTCGCCGTCACGCTGGAGCCCCAGACGGTCGGCGAGCACGATCCGCACGTCGTTGAGGGCGCGCAGCATCGCCAGCGCGCCGTCCTCGTCGAGCACCACCTCGCTGTGCCCTTCGCCCGTGCCGTCCAGGGTGCGCATCACGCGCCGGAGATCGGCGAGCTTGCCGTCCGCGAGATCCTGCTGGCCCAGACGCCGGTACTCCGCCGCGAGCTCCGGATCCTCCGACGCCGCGGGGAACAGCCGCTTGACCGCCGAGTCCGAGGGCGCGCGGGCGTCACGCCCGGCGAACTCCGCCTCCAGCCGGCGCAGCGGATCCTCGCTCTGCGCGGCGCGGCGCAGCACATCCTTGTCGCCGTCGATCCCGAGATCGGCGCGGATCAGGTCGGCGGTCTCCTGGGCGACCTGCGAGATGATCGCCTTCTCCTCGCCGTCGAGCCGGCAGGCCAGGCTGCCGTCGGGGCGGCGGCGGAACGCATGCGCCATCAGTCCTGCCCTGCTCTCTCCAGTGTCGCCTGCAGTCCGAAGGAGTGCATGGCCTGGACATCGGTCTCGACCCTCTCGCGGGAGCCGCGCGAGACGATCGCCCGGCCCTCCTCGTGGACCTGCATCATCAGCTGCTCAGCGACCAGCCGCGAGTACCCGAAGTAGCGACGGAACACGAACACGACGTAGCTCATGAGGTTCACGGGATCGTTCCAGACCACCGCGCACCAGGGGCCGTCGCCCTCGACCGCCAGCTCCACATCACGGGAGAGGTCGGTGCGCGTTCCCGTTCCCGGGTCCGCCCGAGGCAGCTCCACCGGCATGCACATTCCTCCTGTGTCCTGCCGCTTCCCCGGATCCGGGAGCGGCGGGGACGAGTCTACGGGGCGCGTCCGACCAACCATGGGCCCGGCACGCACTACCGTGGACTCCGTGACTTCTGCCCTGCTCACCGATCTCTACGAGCTGACGATGCTGGAGGCCGCCCGCGAGGCCGGCACGGCATCGCGCCGCTGCGTCTTCGAGGTGTTCACCC
>JAAZLF010000560.1 GCA_012799425.1 Actinomycetales bacterium
CTGCCGCTCACACCCCAGGGCGAGGTGGCACGGCTGCGGCCCCGGCACCTGGCACGCTGCGCCTTCTCGCTGCTGGTCGATGCGCTCCGCAGCGCGGAGAGGATCGCGCTGGCCCTCGAGCTGCGCGGCCTGGGCGACGGGGACCGGACCTTCTGGAAGCCGTCCACCCTCAGCCGCTCGGATCTGCTGCTGGTGGTCGGCGTCGGCCTCGTGGTCGCCCTGGTGCTGGTGGTGACCTGAGAGGAGGTCAGAAGGTCCGGCCGGTGAGCCGCTCGTACGCCTCGACGTACCGCGCCCTGGTCTGTTAGACCACCTCGGCGGGCAGCTGCGGCGGCGGCGCCACCGCTCCCCGGTGCCAGCCCGAGGCGGCGGAGGTCAGCCAGTCCCGCACGAACTGCTTGTCCAGGCTGGGGGGCGTGCGGGCCGGGGTGTGGGTGTCGGCGGACCAGAACCGGCTGGAGTCCGGGGTGAGCACCTCGTCGCCGAGCATCAGCGTGCCGTCGATGCGCGAGTGCCCGAACTCGAGCTTGGTGTCCGCGAGGATGATGCCCTGCTCGTCGGCGATCCGACGGGCCCGCTCGAACACCGCGAGGGTCAGGGATTCCAACTCGGCGGTGAGCTCCTCGCCCAGCAGCTCCCGGGCCTGGGCGACGGTGATGTTCTCGTCGTGCTCCCCGGCCTCCGCCTTCGTGGAGGGGGTGAAGATCGCCGGCTCCAGGCGCGAGGCCTCGACCAGACCGGAGGGCAGCACATGGCCTCCCACCGAGCCGCCGGCGCGGTAGTCGGCCAGGCCCGAGCCGGTGAGATGACCGCGGGCGATGCACTCCAGCGCCACCATGTCCAGGCCGCGGCAGCGCAGCGCCCGGCCCGCCACCTCCTGCGGCACATCGGTCGCGGAGATCACGTGGTGGGGGACGATGTCCGCCAGCTGCTCGAACCAGAACAGGCTGATCCCGGTCAGCAGGCGGCCCTTGTCAGGGATCCCCGGCTGCAGGGAGTGGTCGTAGGCGCTGATGCGGTCCATGGCGAGGACCAGCACCTCCTCGGCGGCCGACGCTTTGACACCGGCGGGCACGTACAGCTCGCGCACCTTGCCGGAGACGATGTGGTCCCAGCCCGGCAGCTGCGGGGCCTCGGTCAGCGGGGCGCTGGGGGTGCTCATGCGTTCATCTCCTCGCTCGCGGCCTGCGCGTCGGCGGCGGCGCGGCGGGCGATGTCCGTGCGGTGGTGGCTGCCCTCGAGACGGATCGCCTCGGTGGCGCTCAGGGCGCGGCTCCGTGCGGCCTCGAGATCCTCACCGGTGGCGACCACCGACAGCACCCGCCCGCCGGCGCTGACCAGGGCGCCGTCCATGGTGGCGGTCCCGGCGTGGATGACGTGGGCGCCGAGCTGCTCGGCAGCGTCGATCCCGGTGATCGGGTCGCCGCTGCGGGCGGCGGCGGGATAGCCAGCGCTGGCCAGGACCACGGTCACCGCGCTGTCCTCGCTCCAGGCCAGGTCGGTCTCCGCGGTGAGCTCGCCGCGCGCCGCGTCCAGCAGCAGCGGGGCCAGCGGAGAGGCGAGGCGCTCGAGCACCACCTGCGTCTCCGGATCGCCGAAGCGGGCGTTGAACTCGATCACGCGCATCCCGCGCGAGGTCAGTGCGAGTCCGCAGTACAGCACCCCCACGAAGGGGATGCCCCGGGAGGCCAGCTCGGCGATCGTGGGGCGGGCGACCTTCTCCAGGACCTCCTCGGCCAGGCCCTCCGGGGCCCAGGGGAGAGGGGAGTAGGCGCCCATGCCGCCGGTGTTGGGGCCCTCGTCGTCATCCAGCGCGCGCTTGAAGTCCTGCGCGGGGGCCAGCGGCACCACGCGTGTGCCGTCGCTGAGGCAGAACAGGGACACCTCGGGGCCGTCGAGGAACTCCTCGAGCACCACCGAGCCGCCTGCGGTGAGGACCGCGACCGCATGGGTGATCGCGGCGGTGCGGTCCTCGGTGACCACCACGCCCTTGCCGGCGGCGAGACCGTCGGCCTTGACGACGTAGGGGACATCGGCGAGGGGATTGATCCGGTCCAGCCCGGGCTCGAGCTGCTCGCGGGCGGTGACCGTCACGGAGGCGGCGGTGGGCACGCCGGCCGCGGCCATGATCTCCTTCGCCCAGGACTTCGACCCCTCGAGCACCGCGGCGGCGGCCGACGGGCCGAACACCGTGTGGCCGGCCTCCCGCAGGCGATCGGCGGCACCGGCCACCAGGGGCGCCTCGGGACCGATCACGACCAGGTCCGGCTGCAGCCGATCGGCCAGGCGCACCTGGGCGTCGAGGTCGGTGACGGCCGCGTCATGACAGGTGGCGAGCTGCGCGATGCCGGGGTTGCCGGGCGCGGCGTGCAGCTCGGGGGCAGGGGAGTCGGCGGCGAGTCGACGGATGATCGCGTGTTCGCGGCCGCCGCTGCCGATGATGAGGATCTTCACGCGGGCAGGCTACCCAGACGTGCGCGCGCGGCGAAGAACTGCCCGCAGTGCGGCCCCTGAGCGCGCCGGCGCCGAGCCGGCAGCGCACATCCCGCCCGGGCTCGGCCGGCGGCGTGCGCCCTCACGGCCGTGCCCCGTTACGATCGCTCCCATGCCCGTCGACCTCTCCCACGTGACCGTGCCCGCACCGTCGCCCGCCACAGGCGGCCGGGGCGCGACTCGCCTGCGACTGGACCTCTCCTATGACGGCACCGACTTCCACGGCTGGGCCGTCCAGCCCGGTCAGCGCACCGTTCAGGGAGAGCTCGAGAAGGCGCTGGGCCGGATCGCCCGAGTGCCCGCCCGGCTCA
>JAAZLF010000561.1 GCA_012799425.1 Actinomycetales bacterium
CGAGCCGCTGCCGAAGCGACGGCACCCGAGGCTGCAGCCGCAGCGGGCCGGCGCGATCGACGCCCTCGATGTGGGCATCGGCGCCCGCGACGATCTCGCCGTCCAGGAACGAAAGCAGGTCGTGCAGCACCCGGTCCACGTGGTCGGCGCGATTCTCGCGGAGGGCGCCGAAGGCGCGCGCGTACATCGCGTCATGCGCGGAGTAGCCGGTGCTCACGCCGGGACGCAGACGGCCCCCGGTGAGCAGGTCCGCGGTGGCGAGATCCTCGGCCAGCCGGCCTGCGCTCTCGAAGCGCAGAGGGATCACCGCGGTGCCGAGCTCGATGCGGCGGGTGCGCTGGCCGAGCGCTGTGAGGAACAGCAGCGGTGAGGCCAGCGCATCCTGGAGATGGCGGCCTCTCACATACCCGACGTCGAAGCCGAGCTCCTCGGCGACGAGGAACAGGTCGATGCCGTCCGCGAGACCGGTGCTGTGCACATCGCGTTCCGCGGGGCCGATGCCCGTGTGCTCGACCTGGGCGACGAATCCGATGCGGGGCGCTGCCCGCCCTCCTGGAGCCGATGCAGACATCTGGCGCCTCCTTCCGACGCGACGCTGGGCGGCGCGGGGAGTGGACGGGCGGTGCGCCGCTGACTCCATGATCCCGCGGCCCTGCGTGTTCAGCAGGGACCATCATCCCGCGCCGCCGAGGCAGGGGCGCCCCTCCCCAGCACGGCTCGACGCACATCACCCGTGCCCTCCCTCCCGGACGTCGCACGGTGATGGGACAATCGGGACGATGACCACCCTCGACGCCCCGTTCCCGGCGACCCTGACCGCCGTCGACCGGCCGCGCGGCCCCGTGCCCGCCGCCGGTGATGCCGCGACCCGTCGCACTCTCACCATCGGGCCCCACACGATCGACACCCCGGTGGTTCTCGCACCGATGGCCGGGATCACCAACATGGCCTTCCGCCTGCTGTGCCGCGAGTTCGGGGCCCTGCACAGCGAGGACGACGGCGGCCTGTACGTGGGCGAGATGGTCACCACCCGCGCCCTGGTCGAGGGGCACCGGGAATCCTGGCGCCTGGTCACGATGGGGGAGCGGGAGACCCCGCGCTCGGTCCAGCTCTACGGTGTGGACCCCGCCACGGTACGGCGCGCGGTGGAGATGATCCGCGAGCGCGACCTCGCCGACCACATCGATCTCAACTTCGGCTGCCCGGTCCCCAAGGTCACCCGTCGCGGTGGCGGGGGAGTCCTGCCGTGGAAGACCGAGCTGTTCACCAGGATCGTGCGCGGCGCCGTCGAGGCCGCCGGCCCCGAGGTGCCGGTGACCGTCAAGACCCGCATCGGCATCGACGACGACCACCAGACCTTCCGCGACGCCGGACTGATCGCCCAGGAGGTCGGCGCCGCCGCTATCGCGCTGCACGGGCGCACCGTCGTCCAGCACTACTCCGGAGAAGCCCGCTGGGAGGCGATCACCGAGCTCAAGGAGCTCGTCACCGAGATCCCGGTGCTCGGCAACGGGGACATCTGGTGCGCCGAGGACGCGATCGAGATGATGGACCGGACGGGCTGCGACGGGGTCGTGGTGGGACGCGGCTGTCAGGGTCGGCCCTGGCTGTTCGCCGACCTGGCCGCGGGGTTCGCCGGTCGGCCGGACCGGGTGCGGCCCTCCATGGGTGACATCGCCGCCATCCTGCGCCGCCACGCGGAGCTCCTGATCGAGTTCTTCGAGGACGAGGGCCGCGCCCTGCGCGACCTGCGCAAGCACGTCGCCTGGTACTTCAAGGGCTACCCCGTCGGCGGCGAGATGCGCCACCGCCTGGCGACCATGGAGTCCCTCGAGGACCTCGACGCGAAGCTCGCAGAGCTCGACCTCGACAGCCCCTATCCCGGCGCCGCGGTCGAAGGGCCGCGCGGCCGCGCCGGCACGCCCAAGAGAGCAGTGGTGCCCGAGGGCTGGATGTCCTCGCGCGACCTCAGCGACGACCACGCCGCCCGCCTCCACGAGGCCGAGCTCGACACCTCGGGAGGATGACCGGATGACCACCCCGCCCGCCGCTGGCTACACCGCGCCCGACCTCGAACGCTGGGTCCCCGAGCCGCCGAAGTCGCAGGCCCGCACTCCGTTCCAGCGAGACCGCGCCCGCGTGCTGCACTCCTCGGCGCTGCGCCGTCTCGGTGCGAAGACCCAGGTGCTCGGTGCCGGCGCCAACGACTTCGTGCGCACGCGTCTCACTCACTCGCTCGAGGTGGCCCAGGTGGGCCGCGACATCGGTGCGGAGCTCGGCTGCGATCCCGACATCGTCGACGCCGCCTGCCTCTCGCACGATCTCGGCCACCCTCCCTTCGGCCACAACGGGGAGAAGGTGCTCGACGACCTCGCCGCCGATTTCGGGGGTTTCGAGGGCAATGCGCAGACGCTGCGCCTGCTGACCCGGCTCGAGCCCAAGGTCGTGGGCGAGGACCGGCCCTACGGCCTGAACCTGACCCGGGCGTGCGTCGACGCCGCGATCAAGTACCCCTGGACACGGGGGCAGGGGCCGGACCCGACATCGGTGAAGTTCGGCGCGTACGCGGACGACCTCGACATCTACAGCTGGGCGCGTCAGGGCGCGATGCCCGGCAGGCAGTGCTTCGAAGCGCAGGTCATGGACCTCGCTGACGACATCGCCTACTCGGTCCACGACATCGAGGACGCCATCACCGGGCGCACCCTCGACCTCGAACGCCTCGCCGATCCGATGGAGCGAGCGGCCGCGCTGTACGTCGTGCAGGACTGGTACATGCCCGGCGAATCCCTCGACGCCCTCGACGAGACCCTCGCCCGGCTCG
>JAAZLF010000562.1 GCA_012799425.1 Actinomycetales bacterium
AGAGTGGTCAGCTCGTCGAAGGCGAACATGATGTCCGCCCCCAGCCCGTGCTGGATCTGCATCGAGATCTCGGGGGTGAAGCGGTGCACGTCGCCGTTGATGAAGGAGCGGAAGGTGACGCCGTCGTCGTCGACGTGGGCCAGGCGCTCCTTGCCCTCGCGGACGGCATCGTCCTCACCGGTGGCGGTGCGGGCCTTCGCTCCGCCGGAGAACTCGCTCGAGAGCACCTTCTGGAAGCCCGCGCCGAGGCTCATCACCTGGAATCCGCCCGAGTCGGTGTAGGTGGGGCCGGGCCAGTTCATGAAGGCGCCCAGGCCGCCGGCCTCGTCGACCAGGTCGTGGCCGGGCTGCAGGTAGAGGTGGTAGGCGTTGGCCAGCAGCGCCTGCGCGCCCAGGTCGCTCATCGACTCCGGCAGCACGGCTTTCACGGTCGCCTTGGTGCCGACGGGGATGAAGGCCGGCGTGGCGATCTCGCCGTGCGGGGTGGTGAGGGTCCCGGCGCGGGCCCGGCCCCCGTGACGGGCGGTGATCTCGAAGCCCCCGTCGGCGGGGGACGGCAGGGACGTGGAATCGGCACGTGGAGCGGTCACCGCACCATGGTCCCATGGCGGGCGCGGCCACGACCCAGCCTGACTGCGTACGATCATCCCGTCGCTTCCTCGCCGCACCAGGACTTCCACACCATGACCGCTTCCCGCCCGGACGCCCCCATGCCCCCTCTGCAGGGCCTCGCCTGCGTGGCCGCGCCGGCATGCTGACCGCGCTCTCCACCCTCGCCGCCGCGTTCGCGGCTCTCCTCGTCCTCACTCTGCCGGGCCTTCCCGCCGTGCTCGCGCTGCGGCTGCGCCCGCTGACGGCGCTGGTCGCGCTCGTCCCGTTCTCCCTGGTGGTGATCACGCTCGCCGCGGAGGCCGGTCGCCTCCTGGGGGTGCGCTGGACGTTCCTGTCCCCGTTGTTGCTGGCCGCGGTGCTCGGCGCCGCGCTGTGGCCGCTGCGCCGCCGGCTCCGCGCGGACCCGGGTGCCGCGCAGGGGGAGCCGAACGGAGACGCGCCGGCGACGCGGCGCGGCGCCGAGGACGTCGGCCCCACCGGCCCGCTCAGCGCACTCGCCGCCTCGTCCCGTGGGCGGGCCGCAGTGATCCTCACCGGCCTGCTGATCGGCGGCGGGGCGGTCGCGGTGCGAGCCCTGTCCGTGATGGGGTCTGTGCATGCCGTGAGCCAGACCTACGACAACGTCTTCCATCTCAGCGCCGTGCGGCACATCCTGCGCCTCGGCGACGCCTCCGCCTGGACGGTGGGCGGGATGACCGCCCTGCCCGGGGTCGAGCGCTACTACCCCTCGCTGTGGCATCAGACGGTCAGCCTCGCCACCCAGCTCTCGGGCCAGGAGATCCCCCTGGTCAGCAACATGGTGATGCTGCTGCTGGCCGCGGTGGTGTGGCCGCTGGGGCTGATGGCGCTGATGCGCACGTGCACCACAGCGGGCCCGCTGGGATGGATGGCTGCGGGAGCCCTCGCCGGCGTCACCGGCGCCTTCCCGCTGATGATGATGTCGTGGGGGCTGGTGCTCCCCTACTTCCTCAGCTTGACGCTGATGCCGATGGTGCTGATCGTGATCGCACACCTGGCCGGAGTGGCCCCCGCTTCGCGACAGCGCCTGCGGCCCGCCCAGCTGGCGGTGCTGCTGCCCGTGGTCTGCGCGGCCGCGGCCCTCGCGCACCCTCAGGCGGTGTTCGCCGGCATCGCCCTCGGGGTGCCTGTGCTGGTGTGGGCATCCGTGGTGCGCATCAGGGAGCGGTGCGTCCACGGCCCCGGGCCCGGCCGACGGGCATGGCGGCTGTCCGTGTTCACCGCGCTCGTCCTCGCCCTCGTGCTCCCGGCCTGGGTCCTGCTGCGTCCCTCGGCGAGCTCCTCGTTCTGGACGCCCACCGCCTCGCTGACGGAGGCCGTCGGCCAGACGCTCTCGCTCGTGCCCAACGACAGCCCCACCTGGGTGCCGATGGGTCTGTTGGCGCTGGCCTGCGGCGCGGCGGTGCTGCTCGGTTCCCGTTCCCGCTGGCTGCTGGTGCCCTGCGCGGCCGCGATGGCGATGTCGGTGGCCGCCCGCGCTCTGCCGGAGGGGTCGTGGCGGTACCTGGTGACCGGCAACTGGTACAGCGACAGCCACCGGATCGTGGCGCTGCTGGCGGTGGGGACGATCCCGGTGCTCGCCCTCGGCCTCGAGGTGCTGCTCCACCGCGCGGCACGTGCGCTGCCGGTCCTGCGCGGGGCGGCGGCCCCGGCGCTCGCGATCGTGGCGGTGCTCGCCGTGCTGCTGCCGAGCGTGCTCTCCCCCAGCTCACGGGGCA
>JAAZLF010000055.1 GCA_012799425.1 Actinomycetales bacterium
CGGAGAAGGTCTCCACCGCGGTCATCAGCTCGTCCCAGGTGGTGGGCGGGGTGACGGAGTGCTCCTCGAACAGTGCGGTGTTGTAGTAGAGGATCACCGGCTGGGTGTCGTTGTTGGGGACGCCGTACTGGGCCCCGTCCACCTGCCCGACCGTGGCGATCGACTCGATCGTGCGCGAGAGGATGTCATCGACCTTGCCGGTCAGGTCCACCACGGACTCGTTGGCGACGTAGTCGGAGAGGGTGCCGCCGGCCCAGTTGAACACCAGCGTGGGAGCGTTGCCGGAGCCGATCGCGGTGCGGATCTTCTCCTTGTAGGAGTCGTTGGCGAAGAACTCCATGGCGAACTCGTTGTCGGGGTTCGCCTCGTTCCAGGCGTTGAAGGACTCCTCGTAGGTGTCCTGCTTCGCGCCGGTCAGGGCCCAGACGGACAGGCTCGACGGTGAGCCTCCGCCGCCGCTGGGCTGGGTGCCTCCGCCGCAGGCGCTGAGGCCGGCGAGGGCGGGGATCGTCAGGCCGAGGCCCGCGAGTGTCGCGCGGCGAGTGGGTTGCATCATTGCTGCCTCCAGGATCACGGTCCGACATATTGCAGAAAGGTTTCGGAAACTAATGTCGGTACAGGTAAGTTAATCCCGCTTCCTGTCCCGGGTCAAGCGGCGAGGGCTTCTTTTGGGTCACGGCATGCGCTGACGTGCGTGTCTGGAGGCCGTGTGTGGGAGTTCGCTGGATGTCGAGACGGCGCTAAGCCGGAGAAAACTTTCGGGCTGCTCCGGCGCGCATCCGCTCAGCGTGCCCCACCGGTCCGGCCTCCTCGCCCTCTTCCGGCAACGAAGAAGCCCCCGGCCCCGCCGTGGAGGGCGGGGCCGGGGGCTCGGGGGCGCGCGATCCCTCGGGTCGCGGCGGAGGCGGCTCAGGCGCGGCCGGTGAGCTCTCGGGCCTGCTGCTGCGCATCCAGTGCCAGCTCCACGGCCTTGAAGGCATGCTCCTGGGTCATGGCGTTCTCGGTGCGGTGGAGCACGTCGAGGATCAGCTCGCCGAAGAAGGGGTAGCCCACCTCGCCGGTGGCATCGAGACGGTGCTCGCCCTCGGAGTCGACCAGGATCACCTGGCCACCGCCGTTGTCCGTGGTGACGTCGATGTACTTGCGCAGCTCGATGTAGCCCTCGGTGCCGAGGATGAAGGTGCGCCCGTCGCCCCAGGTGCGCAGGCCCTGCGGCGTGAACCAGTCCACGCGCACGAAGCCGGTCGCCCCGCTGGACAGAGCGATGTGCGCATCGCCGTAGTCGTCGAGCTCGGGGTGGTCGGGGTTGCCGAAGTTGCCGATCGAGCTGGAGAGGACCTCACCGCCCTCGGAGCCGGTGAAGGTGAGCATCTGCTCGAAGTTGTGGCTGCCGATGTCGGTGAGGATGCCGCCGTAGCTCGCTCGCTCGAAGAACCAATCCGGGCGGGTGGCGGGGTCGCCGATGCGGTGCGGGCCCATGCCCTGGACCTGCAGCACCTTGCCGATCGCGCCGCGCTCGATCAGCTGCCCGGCCAGCACCGCAGCCTCGACATGGATCCGCTCGGAGTAGTACACCGCGTACTTCTTGCCGGTGCGCTCCACGGCGGCCTTCGCCTCGGCGAGCTGCTCATGGCTGATCAGCGGGGTCTTGTCGGTGAAGTAGTCCTTGCCGGACTCCATCACGCGGATGCCCAGCGGTGCGCGGTCCACCGGGATCGCGGCGGCGGCGACCAGGTGCACCTCGGGATCCGAGAGCACCTCCTCCTCGCTGGAGGCGACCTTCACCTGCGGGAACTTCTCCTGGAAGGCGGCGGCTCGCTCGGGCTGGGTGTCGTAGACCCACTTCAGGGTGCCGCCCGCATCGAGCAGGCCCTGGGTCATGCCGCCGATGTGGCCGTGGTCCAGATGCATCGCGGCGAACACGAACTCGCCGGGCCCGACCACGGGCTTCGGCATCGAGTCCGGGGCGTAGTCGGCTCCTTCGGAGGCGGCCATGGGGGAGGTCCTTTCCGTCGAGGGTGCGGCGCACCGGCGTCGAGCCGCTGCGTCGAGCGCGGACGGGCCGCGTCGTCGCGGGGCGGCGCGGGGCGCTGCAGAGTCTTCGACCACAGTGTCCTGCATCACGCGGCGGCCCGGCGCGCGGTGCCGGGTGTTGCCGTTGCGCTGCGCACTCGGCGCGGCGGTCGACGGCTGCGCGGCTGCTAGCGTGCCCGAGGTGGAACAGTTCACCTCCAGCTGGTCAGCTCTGCGCCGGGCAGTCGCGCACTGCTCCGAGGGCGCGCTCGCGGCCCCGTCGGGCTGCCGCGGCTGGCGGAACGTGGACCTGGTGCAGCACCTGGCCGCGCAGGCCCAGGAGCTCCTGATCGCGCTCGCCACCCCCGCTGAGACCGCACCCACAGCGGACGCGCTCAGCTGGTGGACCCCGGCCCCGCCCCTGCCCGACGGCCGCTGCGAGCAGGATGCGCTGCTGCGGCGACTGTCCGATGTTCACGACGGCCCGGCCCCCGTAGCCGCGAGCTTCGAGCGCCTCGCGGCCGCCGCCGAGCGCGCTGCGCAGCTCTCCCACCCCGACCTGCCGGTCACCGCGCGCGAGCGGACCCTCACCGTCCGCGACCTCCTCGGCGCGCTCGTGCTCGAAGTGACCCTGCACCACCTCAACCTGGTGGCGCACCTGCCAAGCGCGCAGCAGCCTCCTGACGACGGCCTGGCCGCCTCCCGCAAGATGGTCGAACGCAGGCTGCGGATCCAGCTGCCGCCGCAGTGGGCCGACGCCGACGCGCTGCGGCTCGCGACCGGACGCCGCGCGCCGACCCCGGCCGAGCGCACCGCGCTGGACGACCTCGGCGTGCGCGGCCGGATGCTGCCGCTGTCCTTCGGCTGACCCCGTCGGCCGGACTCCCGCCCCACCGATCCCAGCGGCAGTGACCTCGCGCAACTCCGCTGCCGGTCCGCCCCTGCTCGGGACTATCGTGGGAGGCCAGTCCACACAGCAGTGCCCGCGACCCGCGCGCACCTGCCCGGTGCGTCGCCGCGGGCCCCGGAAAGGTTCACCGTGATCGACGCCCTCGAGGCGAGCCCGCTCCTCACGCTGTTCCTGGTCGTCGCCACCGGCGCGGTGCTCGGCGCGATCCCCTTCGGGCGCGTCCGCCTGGGCGCCGCCGGGGCGCTGTTCACGGGCCTGGCGCTCTCTGCGGTCGCGCCGCACCTCGGCGAGGGCATGGAGATCGTGCAGACCCTCGGCCTGGCCCTGTTCGTCTACACCGTCGGCATCTCCGCCGGGGCGGCGTTCTTCAGCACCCTGAACCGTCAGCTGCCCCTGCTGGCCGCCGCGACCGTCAGCACCGTCCTCGCCGCGATCGCCACGCTCGTGCTCGGGCAGGTGCTGGGCCTGGCCCGAGATCTCTCCCTGGGTCTGTTCACGGGCGCGCTCACCGCCGCGCCCGCCCTCGACGCCGCCGCGAGGCTGACCGGCACCGGCGGGCCGTCGGTCGGCTACTCCTTCGGCTACCCGATCGGCGTGATCGTCGGGATCGTGCTGGTCTCCAGCATCGTCACGCGCAGCTGGCCGGGGCGGAAGGAC
>JAAZLF010000563.1 GCA_012799425.1 Actinomycetales bacterium
AAGGTGCCGTGGCGCGTGGTGCGGCCGACGTTCTCGATGTCGTTGGTGCGGATGCACTTCTGGACGCTCGCCGCGCGCGGGTAGGGCGCCTTCTCCGTGCCGACGATGTACGGGATGAACGGGACCATCCCGGCGATCGTGAACAGGATCGACGGATCGGCGGACACCAGCGAGGTGCTCGGCACGATCTCATGGTCCTTCTTCGCGAAGAAGTCGAGCCAGCGGCGATGGATCTCGGAGGTGCGCATGGTCGTCAGGTGTCCTTCCTGGAACAGCCGGGGTGGGCCCGCGCGGCGGGCGGCGGGCATCTGCAGACACGAAGGCCCCGGTCAGGGTACCGGAGTACACCCGCCGGGGCCTGTCGCGCCGCGGTGAGAAGAGGTCAGCGCGCGTAGTACTCGACGACCATCTGGACGTCGCAGGTCACAGGGACCTCAGAGCGCTTGGGGCGCGAGACGAGCTTGGCCTTCAGCTCGGAGAGCTCGACCGAGAGGTACGAGGGGGTCGCGGCGAGGACGTCGGAGTTGCCGCCCTCTGCGGCGATCTGGAATGCCTCGACTGCCTGCGACTTGGTCTTGACCTGGATGGTCTGGCCCGGGGACACGCGGTAGGAGGGGCGGTCCACCAGCTTGCCGTCGACCAGGATGTGGCGGTGCACGACGGCCTGGCGGGCCTGGAGGGTGGTGCGGGCGAAGCCGGAGCGCAGGACGAGCGCGTCAAGACGCATCTCCAGCAGCTCGACCATGCTCTCGCCGGTCAGGCCCGGCTCCTTCTTGGCATCCAGGTAGGCCTGGTGCATCTGCTTCTCGCGGATGCCGTACTGAGCGCGCAGGCGCTGCTTCTCCTTGAGGCGGACCGCGTAGTCCGACTCGGTGCGGCGACGGGCGCGGCCGTGCTCGCCCGGGGGGTACGGCCGCTTCTCGAAGTACTTGACGGACTTCGGGGTCAGCGGGAGCCCGAGGGCTCGAGAGAGGCGCGCCTGGCGGCGCGCACGGGTGACGTTGGTCACGAGGTATACCTCTTGTTCGCGTGTGGTGAATCCAGTCTTGCAGCCGCGGATTCAGCGACCCACAGTACCGCAGCCGGGGCCCTGGGTCCACGGCCGACGGCGCTGGTCACGCCTCCGTTCCTGTGGAGTGCCTCACGCGCGGCCTGCGGTGCTCAGCGCGGCGGCTCCCCGGCGCGCCCCGAGCGCAGGATCCGCCGCAGCGCCTCGAGGCGGCGACCGGTCAGCTCCTCGTTGCCGTGGCCCTTGGGGTGGTAGTACTCCACGCCCACCAGATCGTCGGGGGCGTACTGCTGCGCGACGACCCCGTGCGGGGCGTCGTGCGCGTACCGGTACTCGGTGCCGTGGCCGAGCTTCTCGGCACCCGCGTAGTGGGCATCACGCAGGTGGGCGGGAACGCCCTGCCCCCTGCCGGCGCGCACATCGGCGATCGCGGCGTCCAGCGCCCGGTAGGAGGCGTTGGACTTCGGCGCCGTGGCGATGTGCACCACGGCCTGGGCCAGCGGGATCCTCCCCTCGGGCATGCCGAGCATCTGCACCGCCTGCATCGCCGCGACCGCGACCTGGAGGGCGATCGGATCCGCCATGCCGACCTCCTCTCCTGCGGCGATCACCACGCGGCGGGCGATGAAGCGCGGGTCCTCCCCCGCCTCGATCATCCGCGCCAGGTAGTGCAGGGCGGCGTCGACGTCGCTGCCGCGCATGGACTTGATGAAGGCGCTGGTGACGTCGTAGTGCTGATCCCCGGCCCGGTCATAGCGGACCGCGGCCCGGTTGACGGCCTGAGCGAGGGTCGCGGCGTCGATCTCGCGGGACTCCTTCATGAGCGCCGCGGCCGCGGCCGCTTCGAGGGAGGTGAGGATCTTGCGGGCATCTCCGCCGCCCAGTCGCAGAAGCGCCTCACGGGCGTCTGCCGTGAGGGTGACGGAGCCGTCCAGCCAGCGCTCCTCCTCGAGGGCGCGGTCGACGAGCGCATCGAGGTCCTCCCGCCCCAGGGACTCGAGGGTCAGCACGATCGAACGGGACAGCAGCGGCGAGATCACCGAGAAGTAGGGGTTCTCTGTGGTCGCGGCGACCAGCGTGACCCAGCGGTTCTCCACGCTCGGCAGCAGCGCGTCCTGCTGGGACTTCGAGAAGCGGTGCACCTCGTCGACGAACAGCACGGTCTCGCGGCCGACGGTCCGCAGGCGTGAACGGGCCTGGTCGACCACCTCACGGATGTCCTTGACCCCGGCCAGCACCGCGGAGACCTCGACGAACTCACGGTCCCCGGACTGGGCCACGACGTAGGCGAGGGTCGTCTTGCCCGTCCCGGGAGGACCCCACAGGATCACCGAGCTCGGCGCGGTGCGGGAGTCGTCGGCCCCGACCAGACGGCGCAGCGGGCTGCCGGGTTCGAGCGCGTCGTGCTGCCCGACGACCTCCTCGAGGGTGCGCGGCCGCATGCGCACCGCGAGCGGGGCCCGGTGGTCCCGGTTGCGGTCCGACAGCGTGCGCGGTGCGGGCGCGTCACCGCCCAGCGAGAAGAGGTCCTCGTCCATGCCCCCAGCCTAGGACGGCCGGCGGACGGGCGAGCCTGCGCTCTCAGCCGAGGGGACCGACCTCACGGGCCAGTCGTCCCGGCCAGGAGGGGCCCTCATAGATCATCGCGGTGTATCCCTGGACCAGATCCGCGCCTGCGGCAAGACGCTCCCGGACATCCTGGGCGGTGGTCACGCCCCCGCAGCTGATCACCACCGCATCCTCCGGCAGCGTGGAGCGCAGCAGTCGCAGCACCTGCAGCGAGCGCTCAGCGAGCATCGGCCCGGACAGGCCGCCCGCACCGATCCGGGCGATCCGCTCGGACCCGGCGGTCAGCGAGTCGGGCCGGGCGATGGTGGTGTTGGCGGCGATCACACCCGCCAGTCCCACCTCGAGAGCGAGCTGAGCGATCGCGCGCACGTCGTCGTCGTGGAGATCGGGGGCGATCTTGACCAGCACCGGCACCTGACGGCGCAGCCGGGTGCGCGCGGCGTCGGCCTCCTGCACCACGGCCTCGAGGATCGGCCGGAGCATCTCCACGCTCTGCAGGTCACGAAGCCCCGGGGTGTTGGGGCTGGAGACGTTGATGGCCAGGTAGCTCGCATACGGGGCGAGCAGCCGCGCGGAGAAGCGGTAGTCCTCGGCGGCGTCCTCGAGCGCGGTGATCTTCGACTTCCCGATGTTCACACCGATCACCGCGCGCTGGCCCCGCTCCGTGCGACGTGCCCTGGCCAGCCTCCGCGCGAGCGCCTGCGCCCCGTGGTTGTTGAAGCCCATGCGGTTGATCAGCGCGCGGTCCTCGACCAGGCGGAAGGAGCGCGGCCGAGGGTTGCCCGGCTGAGCCTTCGCGGTCACCGTGCCCACCTCGACATGCCCGAAGCCGAGGTCGAGAAGTGCCAGCGGGGCCTCGCCGTCCTTGTCGAAGCCGGCGGCGAGTCCGAGCGGGCTGCGGTGCTCGGCACCGAGGACGCGGCGCGCCGGCCGAGCGTCCCGCATCGGATCGAGAGTGCCGAACAGGGCGCGCAGCAGGCGCGGGCCGCCGGGCAGGGCATGGGCGCCGGCCAGGGCGCGCATGGTCAGCCGATGAGCCTGCTCCGGCTCGAGTCGGCTCAGGACAAGGCGGAACAGCGCGGCGTACGGCCCGTGGCGGGTGGTGTCGTCGGAGGTCACGAGGGATACCGTACGCGGTCGCGGGCGGAGCTCCTCAGCCGCGAGGTCCCTTGACGGAAGTGCGCGAGAGGTAGAACAGGGCGACCAGGGGCAGCAGCAGCGGCACCATTCCGTAGTCGAGCCCGTACGTGCCCCACACCGTGCCATCCGGGAACAGCTCGGGCAGCACGAGCGACAGCGTCCCGACGACCAGCACCCCGGCGAGCTCGATGAGGCACAGCGCACGGGTGATCGCCGCGCTCCGACCCCTGCCGACAAGCGAGATCGTCACCGCGATGTACGTCACCGCAGCCAGCAGCGACAGGCTGTAGGCCACCGGGGCGTAGCCGAAGTCGCGCAGGATCTGCACCAGGCTGCGAGCGGTCGCGGACAGCGCGAAGATCGCGTAGACAGCGATCAGCACGATCTCGAAGCCGCGTCCGGTGCGCTCACCGGTGCTCGCGGCAGGGGTGCGGACGTTCATGCGAAGCCTCCCGGCCAGATCTGGTGGACCCTCATCAGCAGCACGGCGGAGACGACGGCGCAGACGGCAATGACCAGACTCCCCCAGCGGCTGCGCTCGAACACTCCGATCCAGCCGCCGCCCACGGACATCACCAGAGCGGTCAGCAGGTAGCCGTAGAGCGTGACCCGCTCGGGAGGAGCGCTCGCGCCGCCGAGGTCGCGCAGCCCCAGAGCGGCCCCCAGCACCAGCCAGGCCAGCGCCAGCAGAGCGCATGCTCCCAGCAGCACCAGATCTGCGCTCAGGGCGCGCGCGGCGTAGAAGAGACCCAGCAGGGCGACCGCGCCGCACAGCGCCGCGACCACGATGCTCAGCACCGTCATGTGACCTCCGACCCCGTCCACGGGTCTGCGACACCGTGCCCGACCCGCCTCTACGATAGAGCCATGCCCACCATCACCATCACAGATGCATCCCTGCGTGACGTCGCTGCCGACGTCCTCGTCCTCCCCCTCCTGAACGGAGCCGAGGGAGCCCCCTCCTCGGTGCCCGGCGCACCGGAGATCTCCGAGGCCATCGCGGGTCTCGACGCCTCAGCCGGGCGGGGCGACCTGCACCGGATCCCGTCCTACGGGCTCGCCGCCGCCGGCTCGCTGCTGCTGGTCGGTCTCGGTGACGAGGATCTCGCCGAGGTCTGCGACGAGGACCTCCGTCTCGCCTTCGGCGCCGCCGCCCGTTCGCTGGCCGGCGTGGAGAATGCCGCGCTCGCCCTCCCCACCGGGACCGCCGAACAGCGCGCCGCCGCGCTCGAGGGCGCAGCCCTGGGCGCCTACGCCTTCACCGCCCACAAGACCGGCACCGGCGCAAAGGCTCCCAAGGGCGCTCTCGGGGCGATCGCCCTCGTGGCCGATGGTGACGCCGAGGCCGCCCAGACCGCAGTCGACCGCTCGGGAGTCCTCGCCGAGGTCGTCACCATCGTGCGCGACCTCGTCAACACCCCGCCGAACCTGCTCTACCCGGCCGAGTTCGCCCGCCGCACGGAGGAGCTCGTCGGCGATCTCCCCCTCACCGTCACCGTCCTGGACGAGAAGCAGCTCGCCGAGGGCGGCTACGGCGGGATCGTCGGCGTGGGTCAGGGCTCTGC
>JAAZLF010000564.1 GCA_012799425.1 Actinomycetales bacterium
CCGCGGTGTGGGCCGCGCCGATCTGCTCGAGCACGGCGCCGTCGACGGCGGTCTGCGCATCCACGGACTCCGTGAGGCCCTGCTGCGAGTCGGGCAGATCCAGGCCCTGGACGTTCGCCTCTGCGGTGGCGCCACCGGACTTCGACTCACGGGTGGAGGCGAACGCCTGATCCAGGTGCTCCTGGAAGTTGCGCACCAGCCCCTCGGTCTCCTCCTCGGTGAGGTCGCCGCGCTCGATGAGCGCCTCGGTGTAGAGCTTGCGGGTCGAGGGCTTGTCCCCGATGAGCTTGTACATCTCCGGCTGCGTCATCGACGGGTCGTCGCCCTCGTTGTGGCCGCGGCGGCGGTAGCAGACCATGTCGATGACCACGTCGCGGTGGAACTTCTGACGGAACTCGAAGGCGATCTCGGCGACCCGCACGCAGGCCTCGGGATCATCACCGTTGACGTGGAAGATCGGCAGCTGCGTGGACTTGGCGACGTCGGTCGAGTAGAAGGACGAGCGCGAGGAGTCCGGCAGCGTGGTGAAGCCGATCTGGTTGTTGATGATCACGTGGATCGTGCCGCCGGTGCGGTAGCCGCGCAGCTCCGAGAGGTTCAGGGTCTCGGTGACCACGCCCTGCCCCGCGAAGGCCGCATCGCCGTGCACGAGGACCGGCAGCACCGGGAACTCCTCGGGACGCTCGAGCCGATCCTGCTTGGCGCGGACGATGCCCTCCAGGACCGGGTTCACGGCCTCGAGGTGGGAGGGGTTCGCGGCCAGGTACACCTTGGTGCTCTCGCCGTCGTGCGAGGTGTAGGTGCCCTCGGTGCCCAGGTGGTACTTCACATCGCCGGAGCCGAGCTTCTGGCCGTAGTTGCCCTCGAACTCCTGGAAGATCTGCCCGTAGCTCTTGCCCGCGAGGTTGGAGAGCACGTTGAGGCGGCCGCGGTGCGACATGCCGATCGCGACCTCGTCCAGGCCGTCGTGCGCGGCGCCGTGCAGCACGGTGTCGAGCATCGGGATGACCGCCTCGCCGCCCTCGAGGGAGAAGCGCTTCTGGCCCACGAACTTGGTCTGCAGGAAGGTCTCGAACGCCTCCGCGGCGTTGAGGCGATCCATGATGTGGGTCAGCTCCGCCTTGTCGAAGGGACGGCGCGGCGTCTCCATCTTCTGCTGGATCCAGGCGCGCTCCTCCGGATCGGAGATGTGCATGTACTCCACGCCGATGGTGCGGCAGTACGCATCGCGCAGCAGGCCGAGGATGTCGCGCAGGGGGAGGTGGTCCTTGTCGCCCAGGCCGCGGGTGGGGAAGGTGCGGTCCAGATCCCACAGGGTCAGCCCGTAGGTCTCGACGTCCAGATCCGGATGGGTGCGCACCTTGTACTGCAGCGGATCGGTGTCCGCCATCAGGTGGCCGCGCACGCGGTAGGCGTGGATCAGATCCATCACCCGGGCCAGCCGCTCGGAGTCCGTGTGCTTGAACGGGTTGTCCGGGACCCAGCGCACCGGCTGGTAGGGGAGCCGCAGTGCGGCGAAGACGCGGTCGTAGAAGCCGTCCTTGCCCAGCAGCTTGTCGCCCATGCGCTTCAGGAACTCGCCGGAGGCGGCGCCCTGGATGATGCGATGGTCGTACGTCGAGGTCAGGGTCATGACCTTCGAGATCGCCAGATCCGCGAGGGTCGCCTGGCTCGCGCCCTGGAACTGTGCGGGATAGTCCATCGCGCCGACGCCGACGATCACGCCGTGGCCCTGCATCAGGCGCGGGATCGAGTGGACGGTGCCGATGCCGCCGGGGTTGGTCAGCGAGACCGTGGTGTGCGAGAAGTCGTCCATAGTGAGCTTGCCCGCGCGGGCCTTCTTCACGACCTCTTCGTAGGCCTGCCAGAAGCCGCGGAAATCGAAGCGCTGAGCGGCCTTGATGTTCGGCACGACCAGGCCGCGGGAGCCATCGGGGCGCGGCATGTCGATCGCGAGGCCGAAGTTGATGTCCTCGCGCTTGAGCAGGAGCGGCTTGCCCTTCTCATCGACATCGAAGCCGTTGTTCATGTCGTTGATCTCGCCGATCGCCTCGATCATCGCCCAGCCGATGAGGTGGGTGAAGGAGACCTTGCCTGCGCGGTGGCGCTTGAGGTGGTTGTTGATGACGATGCGGTTGTCGAACAGCAGCTTCACCGGGACGTCGCGCACCGAGGTGGCCGTCGGCACGCCGAGGGACTCGTCCATGTTGCGCACGACGGCCGCGGCCGGTCCGCGGAGCTTGACGGGCTCGGGCTCGCTGAGCTCGACGGTCGGGATCTGCGCAGTGGTCGTGGGGACCTTCGCGGGGCGGTCCGACGTGGTGGAGACGGCCGGTTCCTTCGTGGCCGGCTGCGCTGACTTCGCGGGATCGTCGTTCACGGCAGGTGCTTCCTTCGCGGGCTCTGAAGAGGCCGCGGGGGACGCGGCCGGGGTGGAGGAGGAGTCGGCGGGCGCCTTCGAGGCCCTCGCCGGAGGGGGATCGCCCTTCACGTCCGGAGCGTCCCGCGCCGGTTCGGGCTCCTTCGCAGGCGTCGCCGTCGACGCCTCGACGGAGGACGAGGCGCCCCCGGACGTGCCAGAGGTGTCGGCGTTCACCGCGCTGTCGGCGAAGTACTCCGCCCAGCTGGGGTCGACGCTCGAGGGATCCTCTTGCCACTGCTCGCGGAGCGCGTCCACGAGCCACTGATTCGGACCGAACTCCGCAGATTCGGAGTCCTGTGTCTGCTGTGACACTCTGAGATCGCCAGCCTTCTCACGGTCGAGAGATACGGATGTCCACAGCCTAACGGCACGAGGTCGCCCCCGTGCGCGGTCAGCGGGTCCCCATGGCGTGGAAGACGCGTGCCGTGCGCGATATCACGTCGCGGGGGAGCGCAGCGGCAGCACCACGCGGATCAGGGAGGAGCGTCCCTCCTGGGGGTGATGGCTGCGGGGGTCGTCGAGCACCTCGATGGTGCCCCCGTGCAGTCCGACCGCCCAGCGCGCGATCGCGAGTCCCAGGCCGGTCCCGCCCGAGGTGTCCGCATAGCCGCCGCGCTGGAAACGTTCGAACACCCGTGCGCGGTCCTCCCGGGCGATGCCCGGCCCCTCGTCATGGACATCGATCCGGACCCCGTCCCGCTCAGGGAGGACGGCGGCGGCGATGTGGATCCGCCCTCCGGCCGGCGAGTGCCGCGCGGCGTTCTCGAGCAGGTTGTAGATGACCTGGTGCAGGCGCGCCGCGTCCGCCGGGACGGACAGGTCCGGTGGGTCCACGTCGATGATCCACCGCACGTCGCGGCCGCCGGTGGCCAGCGCCGCGGCATCCGAGACCTCATGCAGGAACGGGGTCAGCTCCACCTGTTCCACATCCAGCTCGACCACGCCGGCGTCCAGCCGGGAGAGGTCCAGCAGGTGGTCGACGAGCTGGGAGAGCCGCTCGGTCTCGGTCAGCGCCACCTCGAGCGCGGCCGGATCCGGTTCGGTGACGCCGTCGACCAGGTTCTCGAGCTGGGCGCGCAGGCCCGCGACGGGGGTGCGCAGCTCGTGCGAGACGTTCGCGACCAGGTCCCGGCGCATCCGGTCGGTCTGCTCGAGCTCGGCCGCCATGGTGGAGAAGGCGGCGGCGAGCTGGCCGACCTCGTCGCGGCTGCTGGTCCGGATCGGGCGGCCGTAGTCACCGCGCGCCATCGCGCGCGCCGCGCCGGTCATCTCACGCAGGGGTGAGGTCATGCCGCGGGCGAGGATCTGGGTGAACACGAGCGCGGCGATGACCACCAGCGGCAGGGCGAGCAGCGGTTCGATCCCCGCCCGGATGCTCAGCTGCGTGAGCAGAGCAGCGACGGTGACGCTCGCGGCGACCAGCACCCCCAGCTTGACCTTGAAGGAGCGGAGCCTGTCCAGGGGGCGCACGTCGAGCCGCTCGGGCACCCGCCGCCGAGACCCGGCCGGCTCG
>JAAZLF010000565.1 GCA_012799425.1 Actinomycetales bacterium
CCGACCAGGCAGCGGATCAACGCGGCGATCACGCGCTTGAGCTATCACCCCCACGCGGGTGCCCGGGCCCTGGCCTCGCAGCGGGCCGGGGCGATCGGCCTGGCAGTGCCTCTGGCCGGGGACGTGGATGCGCACGTGGTGATGATGTTCGTGCGCTCGCTGATGCGCGCCGCGCACCGGGCCTCCCACGAGATCCTGCTGATCGCCGGAGAAGACCACGCCGCGACGGCGCGGGTGCTCGCCGAGGGCAAGGTCGACGCCCTCGTCGTCATGGACGTGGTCGAGGACGATCCCCGCCTGGCCGTCCTGGCGGACGCCGCACGCCCGGTGGTCCTGCTCGGCTACCCCGCTGAAGCCCGCGGCATCCCACGGGTGGACTTCGACTTCGAGCAGGCCTCCTCCCTCGCCGTGACGGAGCTGCACCGTCGCGGCGCCCGCAGGCTCGTGATGATCGGATCGCCCTCGGTGACGCAGAGCCGCCACGCCACCTACGCCGACCGCGCGACCCGCGGCTTCCGCACCGCCTGCGAACAGCGCGGCCTCCAGGCACGCCACGTCGTCCATGACCACGAGGTCGACTCCACCGGACAGCTGGTGCGCTCCGTGCTGGCCCTGGATCGTCCCGACGCGCTGGTCATCCATAACGAGAGCGCCCTTCCGGCACTCCATCGAGCACTCGCCGAGGAGGGCATCTCGATGCCGTCGGACCTGCAGGTCGTCGCGATCGCGCCGCGCGAGACCACCCTGCTGGGCACCGTGGACTACACCGCCGTGGAGATCCCCGTCGAGGAGATCGGCCGGGCCGCCGTGACCACCGCGACAGACCTCATCGAAGGCCGATCCCAGGCCTTGGACCAGCTGATCGCCCCAACCCTCATCGAGCGGGACACCACGCACCCGCTGCAGGGATGATCTCCTACCGCTCGCCCCTCGCAGCACGTCGATCAGACCCTCCCCACTCACTGATCTCCTACCGCTCGTCCCTCGCAGCACGTCGATCAGCCTTTGACCGCGCCGATCATGACGCCGGTCTTGAAGTGGCGCTGGATGAAGGGGTAGACGATGACCACCGGGACGAGGGCGATCACCATCACCGCCATCTGCACAGCCAGCGTGGCCACCTGCCCCGAGCCCACGTCCACCTGGCCCGGCACCGAGACGCCCTGCAGCACGAAGCTGCGCAGCACCACCTGCAGAGGCTGTTTCGCCGAATCGTTGATGTAGAGGATCGCGTTGAAGAAGGCGTTCCAGTAGCCGACGGCGTAGAACAGCGACACCACGGCCACAACTGCTCTCGACATCGGCAGCACCATCTGGAACAGGATCCGCCAGTCCGAGGCGCCGTCGATCCTGGCGGATTCGAGGATTCCCTGGTCGATGCCCTGGAAGAAGCCGCGCATGATCACGATGTTGAACGCGGAGACCGCGGTGGGCAGGATCAGCGCCCAGTAGCTGTCGATCAGACCCAGCCCCGAGACCAGCAGGTACATGGGGATCATGCCGGCGCCGAAGAACATGGTGCCCAGCATCAGGAACAGTATCGGGGTGTGCAGCAGGCTCCCGGGCCGGGACAGGCCGTAGGCGGCCAGCACCGACACCGTCACCGACAGCACGGTGCCCACGGTCGTGACACCGAGGCTGACCATCACCGCGCGGGTGACGATGCCGCCGGAGAGCACCTGGCGGTACGCATCCAGGGTGATCCCGTCGGGCAGGAGCACGAGCCCACCGGCCTTCGTGATCGCCGCCTGGGGAGAGAGGCTCGTGAGGATGATCGTGTAGAGCGGTACCAGGAC
>JAAZLF010000566.1 GCA_012799425.1 Actinomycetales bacterium
ACCGAGCCGGTCGCCTCCTGCTGCTCGGCGAGATGGTCCAGCAGCACGGTGCGGGCGTCCTCGTCGAGCCCGAGGGCAGCCAGGCGCTCGCCGGCCTCGGGGCGGGGGAGCGCGGCCAGCTGGCTCTGCGCTTCGGCGATCGCCCGGCCGAGAGTCGCGGGCCGCCCGTCCCCGTCGCCGTGCCAGAACGGGATCCTCCCGGTGAGGCCGAAGGCGGGGGAGACGGTCACACGCGAGGCGGTGATCTCCTCGATCCGCCAGCTGGTGGTGCCCAGTGTGATGACGTCGCCACGGCGCGACTCGTAGACCATCTCCTCGTCGAGCTCTCCCACACGACGCGGCTGGGAGTCATCGTCCCCGGCGACCAGGTGCACGGGGTAGAGCCCGCGGTCGGGGATCGTGCCGCCGCTGGTGACGGCGAGACGCTGCGCTCCGGGGCGCGCGGTGAGGGTGCCGGTGTCGTGGTCGTGCACCAGGCGGGGGCGCAGCTCCGAGAAGTCGGTCGACGGATAGCGGCCGGCGAGCAGGTCGATGATCTGGTCGAAGGCGGAGCGCGGCAGGCTTCGGTAGGGGTGGGCGGAGCGGACCAGATCGAACCAGTCGTCGATCTGCAGGTCCTCCATCGCCGCGGCCGAGACGGTGTGCTGGGCCAGCACGTCCAGTGCGTTGCGGGGCACCGAGAGCGGCTCGATCCGTCCCGCGAGGGCCTCCTGCACGACGACCGCGGAGCGCAGCACATCCGCCGCATGCAGCGGGTGCAGGGAACCGGTCGAGGTCGCGCCGACGTCATGGCCCGCACGGCCCACCCGCTGCAGCAGGCTCGAGACCGACATGGGCGCCGCGACCTGCAGCACCAGGTCCACCGCGCCCATGTCGATGCCCAGCTCGAGGGAGGAGGTCGCCACCACGCAGCGCAGCGTCCCGGATTTCAGCTGCTCCTCGATCTGAGCGCGGATCTCCTTGGACATCGACCCGTGGTGGGCGCGGGCGATGTCCTCGACCTCAGCCCCGACGGCGTCGTCATCGGCGTGCGTCTCGCTGCGGGCGGCGAGACGACGCTCATGCAGCCGGTTGAGCTTGCCGGTCAGGCGCTCGGCCTGGCTGCGGGAGTTGGTGAAGACGATCGTCGAACGATGGGCGAGAACCTTCGCGAGCACCGCCCGCTCCACATGCGGCCAGATGGTGCCGGAGACATCCTCGTCGTCGACCGCATCGGCCGGCGGCTCGATCGCCTGCAGATCCGGCACCGGCAGGGTCACCGTGAGATCCCAGCTTTTGGTCGACTCCGGACGCACCACCGTCACCTCGCGGGCACGCCCTGCGCCGGTGAGGAAGGCGGCCACCTCGTCGACCGGCTCGACCGTGGCGGAGAGCCCGATGCGCTGCGCCGGGGCGGCGAGCATCGCATCGAGCCGGGCCAGCGACAGCGCCAGGTGCACACCCCGCTTCGTGCCCGCCACCGCATGCACCTCATCGAGGATCACCGTGTCCACCTCGGCCAGGGTCTCCCGCGCCTGCGAGGTGAGCATCAGGAACAGCGACTCCGGAGTGGTGATGAGGATGTCCGGAGGATGGGTGGCCAGGCGCCGGCGCTCCGCAGCAGGGGTGTCGCCCGTGCGCACCCCGACGCTGATC
>JAAZLF010000567.1 GCA_012799425.1 Actinomycetales bacterium
CGATGCAGCGATGCCTGCCGGGACCCCGCGGATGTTCTGCGGAGATGTGCCGCTCAGAGCTGGCCGGACTCGACCTGCTCCTCGCTGTAGTAGCCGGAGTCGACCATGGTCTCCTGGTAGTTGTCCTGCAGCACCATCTGCACGTCGAGCAGGTAGGACGGCACGACCTTCATACCGTTGTCGTAGGTCTCGGTGTCGTTGGCCTCGGGCTCCTCGCCGTTCAGGATCGACTCCGAGGCGACGATGGCCTGCTCGGCGAGGTTGCGGGTGTCCTTGAAGATGGTCGAGTGCTGGACACCGTCGGCGATCAGCTTGATCGAGGCGATCTCCGCGTCCTGACCGGTGACCACGGGCAGCCCCTCCTCGATGGTGGGGCCCATCCCGCGGTTCTGCAGGGCGTTGATGATGCCCCGCGAGAGCGGATCGGCAGGGGCGAGCACGCCGGCCAGCTCCTCACCGCTGCCGTAATGCGTGGTCAGCAGAGTCTCCATGCGCTTCTGCGCCGTCTCCTGCTCCCAGCGCTGGGTGGCGGCCTGGTCGATGTCCATCTGGCCGGAGAGGACCTCGAGGGTGCCGTCGTCGAAGTAGGGCTGGAGGGTGTCGATCGCGCCCTGCCAGAACAGGTGGGCGTTGTTGTCGTCGAGCGAGCCCGCGAACAGCTCCACGTTCAGGGGCCCCTCGGGAGCGTCCTCGGCCTCCTCGAAGTCCTCGTCCAGCAGGCCCAGGCCGTACAGCAGGGCGTTGGCCTGGTTCACGCCGACGGTGTAGTTGTCGAAGGTGACGTAGAAGTCGACGTTCTCGTTGTCGGTGAGCAGGCGGTCATAGGCGATCACCGGGATGCCCGCGGCGGCCGCGGCGTCGAGCTGCGACGAGAGGGAGGCGCCGTCAATCGAGGCGATCAGCAGGGCGCTCACGCCCGAGTTGATCATCTGGTCGATCTGCTGCTGCTGGGTGGGGATGTCGTCGCCGGCGTACTGCATGTCGACGGTGAAGCCCTTGCCCTCGAGGCCTTCCTTGATGTTGTTGCCGTCGGCGACCCAGCGCTCGTAGGTCTGGGTCGGCATCGCCACGCCGACGGTCTGCTCGCTCGGCTCGGCCTCGGGGTCCGGGCCGCCGGAGCCGGCGCCCTCGCCGCCGCAGGCGGCCAGTCCCAGGGCCGCCGCCGTCGCGGTCGCGCCCAGCATGAAGGTTCTGCGGTTGTGCGTGTGCATGGGTAATTTCCTCCTCGAAATCTCCGTCTGCGCCCTGCGCCAGGGCCTTCCAGCTGGGCTGGGGGCCGGGGGTCCGTGCGCCCTCGGTGGCGTCGAACGACCCGAATGCTAACGTTCACATGCTCGCGGTGTCACGCTCGGGAGGGTGTCGCGGGTCACAACTGCGCAACGGACGCCGGTTTTCCGAGGACTTCAGGACCTGCTGCCCGATGTGAATCGATTTCGCAGGCCAGAGCCGTGCACCGGTGGGCCTGCACCCCGTCCCAGAGGAGCCCGTTCCATGGCCCCCAGCACTCGTCGCCCGTCGATGGCCGACGTCGCCGATCGCGCCGGCGTCTCCTACCAGACCGTGTCGCGGGTGCTCAACGAGCCCGAGATCGTCCGCGAGGCGACGCGCTCGCGGGTGCTCGAGGCGATCGAGGAGCTGGGCTACACCCGCAACCGTGCCGCCAGGGCCCTGAAGACCACGCGCTCCTCCCTGATCGGGATGCTCAACGACGGCTCGCCGCTGTTCGGGCCCACCGAGACCACCACCGCCATCGAGACCGCCGCCCGGCGCGCCGGGTACTCGGTGCTGCTGACCTCGGTCGGCCCGGAGGACAGCACGGGCCCCGAGGCCGGCGCCGAGCTGGTGGGGGCCGGGGCCGACGGGATCCTGGTGGTCGCCGCGCACGAGGGCATGGTCCCCGCGGTGGCCGCGGCGGCGCGCTCGACCCCGGTCGTCGCGGTCAGCGCCCAGTCGCCGCGCACGCCGGGGGTCGAGGTGGTGGGCGTGGACCAGCACCTCGGTGCGCACATGGTGATCGAGCACCTCGCGCGCACCGGGGCCCGCTCGGTGGTCCACGCCGCCGGCCCGCCGGACTGGTTCGACGCCCGCGCCCGACGCGAGGGCTTCGAGCAGGGGATCGCGGAGAACGGGCTGGACGGCGAGGTGATCGGCCCCGGGGACTGGACCCCGCGCTCCGGCTACGACCTCACCAGCAGGCTGATCCGGGACGGCCTGCCGGATGCGATCTTCGCGGCCAACGACATGATGGCGATCGGGGTGCTGCACGCCCTGCACGAGCATCGCCTGCGGATCCCGGAGGACGTCGCAGTGGTGGGCTTCGACAACACCCTCGGGGCGGAGTTCCAGGTGCCCTCGCTGACCACGGTGGCGCAGCCCTTCGCCGAGCTCGGTCGCCTCGCGCTCGAGAGGCTGCTGTGCCTGCTCGAGGGCCGGGAGCTGCCCGCGGGGACTCCCCGCACGCTGCCTCCCCGCCTGGTGGTGCGCCGCTCGACGCGTCCCGAACGCACCCACTGACCCCCTCCCGCAGGCGCTCCGGACGGTCCCGACCGCGCACAATGTGAACGTTGACATCCCAGGATTTCCCTGGTGGGATGGACCGCATGACGCACGACGCCGTGGCACCCACAGAGTACTCCGACCCCGCCGCCCTGATCAGCGCCGGTCGCGCCCATCTGGGCCTCGAGCTCGGCTCGACCCGCATCAAGGCGGCCCTCATCGACGATGCCGGCGCCGTGCTCGGCACCGGCTCCCACGCCTGGGAGAACAGCTTCGAGGACGAGAACTGGACCTACTCGCTCGACAGCGTCTGGACCGGCGTCCAGGACTGCTACGCCGAGCTGGTGCGCGATGTGCGCGAGCGTCACGGCGCCGAGCTCACCGAGCTCGCGAGCCTCGGCATCTCCGCGATGATGCACGGCTACCTGCCCTTCGACGCGGAGGGCGGCCAGCTCGCCCCGTTCCGCACCTGGCGCAACACCTACACCACCGATGCGGCCGCCGAGCTCAGCGGAGCGCTCGCGCTGAACATCCCGCTGCGCTGGAGCGTCTCCCATCTCCTCCATGCCCTCCGCAGCGGCGAGGAGCACGTGGAGGACCTGGGCTTCCTCACGACACTGGCCGGCTACGTCCACTGGCAGCTGACCGGCCGCAAGGTGCTCGGCGTCGGGGACGCCAGCGGCATGTTCCCCATCGCCTCCTCCGGAACGGATTACGACGCCGCACTGCTGGAGCGCTTCGCCACCCTCGACGGCGTGGGCGAGCTCCCCTGGTCCCTGCCCGAGGTGCTGCCCGAGGTGCTCGTGGCCGGGCAGGATGCCGGAACGCTCACCGCGGAGGGCGCGGCGCTGCTGGACCCCAGCGGCGTGCTGCGGCCCGGCGCGGTGACCGCCCCGCCCGAGGGCGACGCCGGCACCGGCATGGTCGCCACACACGCCATCGCCCCGCGCACCGGGAACGTCTCCGCCGGCACCAGCGCCTTCGCGATGGTGGTCCTCGAGGGCCAGCTCTCCGGCCCGCGCGAGGAGATCGACATGGTCACCACGCCCGCGGGCGACCCGGTGGCGATGATCCACACCAACAACTGCACCACCGACCTCGACGCCTGGCTGGGCCTGTTCGCCCGCTTCGCCGAGCTGCTGGGCCATCCCGTCGGCCCCGAGGAGCTGTACGGCACCCTGTTCGGCGCGGGCGCCGAGGGTGACGCCGACGCCGGCGGCGTGCTCAGCTACAACTACGTCTCCGGCGAGCACCAGACCGCCGTCCCCTCCGGGCGCCCCCTGCTGGTGCGCGAGCAGGAAGCCCGCTTCACGCTCGAGAACTTCATGCGCTCCCAGCTCTACGGCGCCTTCGGGGCGCTCGCGGTGGGTATGGAGGCGCTGCTGAAGGATGAGGGCGTCCAGCTGGACGTCATGTATGCCCACGGCGGCATCTTCCGCACCGCCGGCGTCGCCCAGCAGGTGCTGGCCGATGCACTGGCCACCCCCGTCGCCGTCGGCGAGTCCGCCGGTGAGGGCGGCGCCTGGGGCATGGCGCTGCTCGCCGCCCACTCCGCCCATCTCCGCGGCGGCGCCCAGGGCAGCCTCCGCTCCTTCCTCGCCGAACAGATCTTCGGCTCCCAGGAGCTGACCACCCTCGCCCCCGACGAGGCGGGGATGGCCGGGCACGCGCAGTGGCTGAGCGGCTACCGCACCGGCCTGCAGGTCGAGCGCCTGGCCGGCGAGCTGCTCGACTGACATGCCC
>JAAZLF010000056.1 GCA_012799425.1 Actinomycetales bacterium
CCGGCCGCTGACAGGCCCGCTGGCGGCTGGTCGGCCCGCGCGCCGCTGACCATCCCCTCCTGCTGACAGGACCGCCACCGAGCCGTGACTTCGGCACGTTGCCGTGCGCTGTGCCGTCACCTCGGTACGTCTCCGTGGGCCGTGCTGTGGTCTCAGTACGTCTCCGTGGGTCGAGCCGTGACTTCGGCACGTCTCCTTACGCCGAGTCGTGACTTCGGTACGGGATAGGCACCGCATCGCGTACCGAACTCACGGATCACCGGTGGCAGAGCGCCCCGGCACCGTTAGGGCACCCCGGCACCGTCAGGGCGCCCCGCCACCGTCGGGGCGCCCCAGCACCGTCGGGGCGCCCCGGCGCCAGAGGACAGGGGCACGGGAAGCCCCGCCAACCTGGCCAGCGGCAGAACTGGGGAAGTGGGCCCGTTCCCTGCCAGGGGTCTCCCGGGCGCTGCCGCGCGGTGTGAGTCTGGTCCCATTCGGGCGCGGTGCGGTGACGCAGGCTGCCCACCATCACTCCAGGTCATGCGGCATGTTCCCGCAAGGATCCGGTAGACAGAGCCGGCCGTCGACCGCCATTTACATCGTTTACCGTTTTCGGTGTGGCGGTCCCGACGATGTGGGCCGCCGGCCTGAATGGTGAAGGAGTGGAATGGCCCACCGAGACCTGATGACCAAGAACCCGCTGGTGCTCCAGCGCGCGGATCCGTGCGTGCTCCGTGAGGGGAGCACGTACTACTTCACGGCGTCCCATCCGCTGTACGACCGGATCATCCTGCGCCGCGCCGACACCCTCGATGGCCTCCAGGCCGCCGAGGAGGTCACGATCTGGCGCCGTCACGAGAGCGGGCCGCAGTCCCACCTGATCTGGGCGCCGGAGATCCACCGCGTCGGCGGAGCCTGGTACATCTACTACGCCGCCGCACCGGACTCGACCGGCAGGGCCGATGCGCCGAGCACGAACGAGACCTTCAACCACCGCGTCTTCGTGCTCGAGAACACCGCACAGGACCCCTTCGAGGGGGAGTGGATCGAGCGCGGCCAGGTCGACACCGGCTGGGAGTCCTTCGCCCTCGACGCGACGAGCTTCGAGCTGGACGGGCAGCAGTACCTGGTGTGGGCCCAAGAGGACCTCGAGGTCATGGGCCATTCGAACCTGTACATCGCTCCGATGGAGAACCCCTGGACCCTCGCCGGCCCCGCGGTCGAGCTGACCCGGCCCGAGCACGAATGGGAGACCCGTGGCTTCTGGGTGAACGAGGGCCCCGCCGTCCTCGAGCACGAGGGAACGCTGTATCTGACCTACTCCGGCGCCGCCACCGGCATCGACTACGCCATGGGCGTGCTGACCGCGAACGTCGACGCGGACCCGCTGGACCCGGCCTCCTGGACCAAGAGCGAGACCCCGGTCTTCGTCTCCGACGAATCGGTGGAGCGCTACGGCCCCGGCCACAACTCCTTCACGACCACCCCGGAGGGGGACGTCGTGCTGGTCTACCACGTGCGCACCTACACCGAGATCGAGGGCGACCCGCTGCGCGATCCCAACCGGCACGCCTGCGCCCAGATCCTGCCCTTCGGAGAGGACGGTCAGCCCCTCTGGGGCACCCCTGCCCCCGGCACCCGGCCCGCTCCGAGCGACCGCGAGATCCTCGCCCCGTCAGGAGAGAAGGCATGAGCCAGGCCGCACCTCGCCCCAGCCTGAAGAACCCCGCCTTCTGGAACTTCGGCGGCCTGTTCTTCTTCTACTTCGCCATCTGGCAGCTCGCCTTCACCTTCCTCAGCCGCTGGCTCGAGGTCGAGGCGGGGATGAGTCACGGCAACATCGGCCTGCTGAACTCGGTCATGGCGCTGACCGCGTTCTGCCTCCAGCCCGTCTACGGGTTCATCCAGGACAGGCTCGGTTTCCGCAAGCACCTGTTCGCCTTCGTGGTGCTCGTGGGTGCCCTGATGGGGCCGTTCTTCGCCTTCGTCTTCACGCCGCTGGTCGAGCTGAACCAGGTGCTGGGGGCCGTCGTCGGCGGTCTGTTCCTGTCGCTCACCCTGAACGCCGGTGTGGGCATCGTCGAGGCGTTCAACGAGCGCAACTCCCGCGCGAACGGCTTCGAGTACGGTCACGTGCGCCTGTTCGGCTCTGTCGCCGGCGCCATCGCCTCGTTGATCGGCGGCTTCATCTGGGCCTCGAACCCCAACAACATCTGGTGGGCCGGCACCTTCTCCGCGATCGTGCTCGGCGTGCTGCTGCTGGTGGCGCGCACGCCGAAGCCCGGTGACAGCGGGTACGACGCGGTCGCGGCCGACGCCGGGGGAGCGGAGACGGCTGCCGGCTCCGGCCGGCCGAAGGTCGACAAGCAGGTCGTGCTCGGCCTGCTGCGCAACCGCTCGTTCCTCGGGTTCATGGTGCTGATGTTCGGGGCGGCGGCGCTCTACGACGTGTTCGATCAGCAGTTCCCGAACTACTTCGCGCAGTTCGTGGGCGGCCGGATCGATCCGCAGGTGCTGTTCTCCCGCGTCGTGTTCGCGCAGATCCTGCTCGAGGCACTGGTGATGATCGCGATGCCGTTCCTCATCAACAAGATCGGGGCCAAGCGCGGGCTGCAGCTGTTCGCGCTGGTGCTCGTGGTGCGGGTGATCGGCTCCGCCTTCTTCACGCACACCTCGCTGCTGATCTTCTGGCGCCTGCTCGCCGCGGTCGAGATGCCGTTGATGCTGGTCTCGGTGATGAAGTACATCACCAGGATGTTCGATGTGCGGATCTCCGCCACGGCCTACATGATCGGTTTCAACATGTCGAAGCAGGTGGGGATCGTGATCTTCTCGTGGGTGTTCGGCACCGCCTACGACCTGATCGGCTTCAGCACCTCCTACGTGATCATGGGCGGCGTGGTGCTCATCGTGACCGTGCTGTCCGGGCTTCTCATGCAGGATGACCGTCGCTACGCGCTCGAGGACGGCGCGGTGAAGGCGTCCGAACCGGCGAGGGTCTGAGACCCCTCCGCTCCGCGGCCCTTCCGCTCCGACCCGAGCGCGGCCCGCCCTCTCTCGGCCGAACCCGCCCATCGACTCGTGGGAAATGTCCCCGGACGCCACGCTCCGCGGTACTGAACCCACGAGTCGATGGGCGCTTCGCGCGGTGGCGGCAATTTTGCGTCCGCACGACCGGTCTCCGCGTGTGCATCGGTCCTCTGCCGCGTAAAAGTTCGCGGGGGACGGGCGTGACGGGACGGGCGTGACGGGGCGGGCCCGCGGGACGGGCTCGCGGGTCGGGCGCGTGGGACGGGCGCGGTGGGCGGGGCGCTCCGGGTCGGGGTCGCGGTGGGTCGGGCGCGGCGTGGCGGGCAGAGTGCTCGCGGAGCGGGGCAGAGCGGTCGCGGAGTTCGCGTGCTCCCCTCACCCCTCGAGCATCCGCGACCTGGTCAGGAACCTCTTCCCATCGGGCGTCTCGAGGCTGAAGCCGCCGCCGCGACCATCCACCAGGTCGATCGTGAGATGGGTGTGGCGCCAGTAGGCGAACTGCTCGCGGCTCATCCAGAAGTCCAGCGGGCTGGTGGTGCCGTCCGGCAGCGGCACCTCGACATGCCCCATCTTCACGTCTGCGTCCCCGGTGAGGAAGTCCCCCTCCGGGTAGCACATGGGGGAGGAGCCGTCGCAGCATCCCCCGGACTGGTGGAACATCAGCGGGCCGTTGCGGTCGATCAGGCGCTGGATCTGCGTGACCGCTGCAGCGGTGAAGGCGACGCGGGAGAAGTCCTCTCCCTCGACCGTCGGCTCCATCTCCAGGACGTCCTCGGCCTCGGTGGGTTCGGGCAGGCCCGGGGCCGGCGGCTGCCCGGGCTGCGGCGCGGGTGTGGTGGAGGTTCCGGTCATGGTCGTCCCCTTCCGAGAGCGTGCCGACGAGCGGCGAGACCACCGCACTGTGACATGGGCCACCAGGATAGACCCTGCGCTCCGGCCGACGGGCGGCCATAGGGTGAAGCCCATGGAACATCGTCACCTCGGCCGCTCGGGCCTCAAGATCAGCGAGATCATCTACGGCAACTGGCTCACCCACGCCTCCCAGGTCGAGGACGACCGTGCTCGCGCCTGCGTGCGCGCCGCGCTGGACGCCGGCATCTCGACCTTCGACACCGCCGACACCTACGCCAACACCGCCGCCGAGGTCGTGCTCGGCGAGGCTCTCAAGGGCGAGCGGCGCGAATCGCTCGAGATCCTCACCAAGGTCTACTTCCCCACCGGACCGAAGGGTCACAACGACACCGGCCTGTCCCGCAAGCACATCCGCGAGTCGATCGACGCCTCGCTGCGCCGCCTGCAGACCGACTATGTCGACCTCTACCAGGCCCACCGCTATGACGACGCGACCCCGCTCGAGGAGACCATGCAGGCCTTCGCCGACGTGGTCCACTCCGGCAAGGCGCTGTACATCGGGGTCTCCGAGTGGAACGCCGACCAGCTCCGTGCCGGCCACCAGCTGGCCCGTGAGCTGGGCATCCAGCTGATCTCCAATCAGCCCCAGTATTCGATGCTGTGGCGCGTGATCGAGGAGCGCGTGGTGCCCGCCTCGCGCGAGCTCGGCATCTCCCAGATCGTGTGGTCCCCGGTCGCGCAGGGCATCCTCACCGGCAAGTACAAGCCCGGCACCCCCGCCCCCGAGGGCTCCCGCGCCCGGGATGAGAAGGGCGGCGCGGACATGATCAAGCGCTTCCTGGACGATCCGGTGCTCGAGGCGGTCCAGGGCCTCGAGCCGATCGCCGAGGAGCTCAGCCTGTCCATGGCGCAGCTGGCCGTGGCCTGGGTGCTCAGCAACGACAACGTCGCCGGTGCGATCATCGGCGCCTCGCGTCCCGAGCAGATCACCGAGAACGTCAAGGCCGCCGGCGTCACGCTCGACGCGGACGTGAAGGCCCGCATCGACGAGGTGCTCGGCGACATCCCCGAGACCGATCCGGCCCTGACCGTCTCCCCGGCGCAGCGCCTGAGCTGACGCGGGCAGCGGCTGCAGCGGCTGCGTCTTTTGCGGCCGTTTCGCGGCGGCCCTCGCCCGGGCATGGTCAGGTACGGGCGTGTGGGCGACATGTACGGCGATATCGGCATAGTCATCGCCCTGGCGCCTGCACTCGACCATGAGTCTGCCGAGCCGAGCCGAGCCGAGCAGAGCCGAGCCGAGCAGAGCAGAGCAGAGCAGAGCCGAGCTGAGCAGAGCCGAGCCGAGCTGGGCTGAGCGGAGCAGCGCACGGCCGAGGGGCCGGTCCGTCACGAAGACGGACCGGCCCCTCGGTCATGCGTGCGCTGTGCCGGATTCAGGGTCGGCGACGACCTCAGCGCCGGTGACGCGCTCGGCGGGGGACGGGACGGCCCTTCGTCCGTGATGGCGGTTGTGCCGGGGAGGGGTCAGCTCGTGGTGTCGATCCCCAGCTGCTCGGGCGGCAGCTCGCCGCCGGTCTTGCCCTGGAGGGCCTTGCCGTCGGCGCGAAGCTCCCAGAAGGTCGCTCCCTCGATGCCGAGCGTGCGGGGGTCGAACTGCGGGTCCAGGCCCTGCTTCTTCTGCTGGCGGTAGTCCTTGAGGGCCTTCAGGGCAGGCGCCTGGACGACAAGGATGCCCACGATGTTCAACCAGGCCATCGAGCCCACGCCGATGTCGCCGAGGCCCCAGGCGGCGCCCGCCGAGGTCACCGCGCCGTAGGCGACGGACACGAGCACCAGGGCCTGCAGGGCGCGCAGCATGCCGCGGGCGAGCACGCGGTTCTTCAGCTTGCGGGTGAGGTAGGTCAGGTTCACCTCGGCCATGTAGTAGTACGCCACGATGGTGGTGAACACGAAGAACGACAGTGCGATGGCGATGAAGCTCGGGCCCGCGCCGGGGAAGACGGCATCGAGGCCGGACTGCACGAAGTTCGGGCCGGGCTCGACGTCTGTGGACATCCCGCCGAAGCCGGGGCCGACCAGGGGCGAGTCGCCGTCGAGCCACTCCTCGTTTGAGAAGGTGTTGAACATGCCGGTGGAGATGATGATGAACGCGGTCGCCGAGCACACGAACAGCGTGTCGATGTACACCGAGAACGACTGCGCGAAGCCCTGCTTGGCGGGGTGGGAGACCTCGGCGGCGGCCGCCGCGTGGGGCCCGGTCCCCTGCCCGGCCTCATTGGAGTAGATGCCGCGCTGGACGCCCCACTTGATGGCGAGGCCGACGATCGCGCCGAACACCGGCTGGACGCCGAAGGCACTGCCGAAGATGAGCCCGAACACGCGCGGGATCTCCGAGAAGTTCAGGAAGAACACCACGAGCGCGATGAGGACGTAGAGGATCGCCATCACCGGCACCACGATCACTGCGAAGTGGGCGATGCGCTTGACGCCGCCGATCACGATGAAGCCCAGCATGATGACCAGCCCGATCGCGGTCACCCAGGTGGGGATGCCCCAGGCGCTGTCGATCGCGGAGGCCATGCCGTTGGCCTGCACGCCCGGCAGGAAGAAGCTCATCGCCACGATGGTGACGATCGCGAAGAGGATCCCGTAGAAGACCGAGAGGCCGGGGGCCTTGTGCTTGTACGCCTTCTCGAAGTAGTAGGCGGGGCCGCCGCGGTACTCCCCGCTGTCGCGGTCCTTCTCCTTGTAGATCTGACCGAGCGTGCACTCGATGAACGACGTGGAGGCGCCGAGGAACGCCGAGACCCACATCCAGAACACGGCCCCGGGGCCGCCGAAGGCGATCGCGGTGGCGACTCCGCCGATGTTGCCCATGCCCACGCGCCCCGACAGAGACATCATCAGCGACTGGAAGGACGAGGTGCCGTCCGGGGAGGTCTCGCCCTTCTTGAGCTGGTCGAGCATGTCGGGGAGGTTCCGCACCTGGAGCAGACCGGTGCGGATCGTGAAGTACAGGCCGGCGAGCAGGCAGAGGCCGATCAGTGGGATCGACCAGATCAGATCGTTTGCGTCGGAGAGGAGGTCGGCGAACATATGCGCTCCTGGGAGAGGGGAAGCGGCGACACCGTTGGCACCGCGCGCAGGCGTGACCGCGGCCACGGCCTGATGCTGGATGGAACTTACCGGACATTCCGCGAATCTGAGAACGCATTCAGGGTCCCGTTGCCTGTTCGTGATGCCGTGCGCGGCGTGGCGGCCACGAAACTCCTGGTCGGAGAGATATCGCTCGGCGTCGCAGGTGCTCCCTGGCGTGTCGTGAGCAGGATCGCCCACAGCGGTTCGAGCCAGACGCCGGGGAGCCGTTACACTGGAGCCGACCCCTCGTGCGGTGTCATCTTGCTGAACTCCCCCAGGGCTTGACGGCAGCAAGGGCAGGTGAGCTCTGGCAGGTGCGCGAGGGGTCGCTTCATGCCCGAACGCGGGGGATGGCCCCACCTGGGGCAGGCGGATGCCCCCGTACCGCTGGGCTGCGGCGATTCCTACGGTGGACAGCGACGTGGCGCCCGCCCCGGGCCCGCGCATCCCCACCAGGAGCGCACCATGCCCCGCCCTGCCGTCCCCTCCCCGTCACCAGCCCCCCTGCCATCCGCCTCCCCGACATCCGCCGCCCCGCCGCAGCTCGACCTGCCGCGGCTCCTCGCCTTCCTCGGCCTCGCCGTCGGCGCCACAGCCCTGCTCTCCCTGCCTTTCGCGCTCGACCTGCTGCCTGAGGCGGCGCTCGGACCGGCGGTGCCTCTCGCGCAGCTGTCCCCGCTGCTCGCCGCGCTCCTGGTGCGCCGACGGGACCGCCCGTGGCGGCGCGCCCTCGCGCTCACCGTCCCCTCAAGGTCGGTGCTGGCCATCACCGCTCTCGCCGCGGTGGCCGCCTTCACGATGGTGCCTCTCGCTCGCGTGCTGATCGGCATCGGCGCCGGGGCCCCGCCGATCGCTGCCCCGGCACCGCTGGCCTCGCTGCTGATGGCGGTGCCCGCCGTGCTCGTGATGCAGGGTCTGTTCGCGATCGGGGAGGAGGCGGGCTGGCGCGGATGGCTCCACGACCAGCTCGCCCCGTTCGGCTTCTGGCGCCTGTCGTTGCTGATCGGTGCGCTGTGGGCGCTGTGGCACGCCCCGATCGTGCTCGCTCTGGGGATGACGCCGCGTGAGTCCGTCACCTATCTGGGCACCATCGTGGCCGTGGCTCCGCTGCTGGCGGCGCTGCGCGAGATCTCCGGCACCGCCTGGGCCGCCGTGATCGGACACGCCCTGTTCAGCAGCGTCCGGGTGGCGATCGAGCAGAACGTGCTGGGCCCGGTGGGCACGGGCACGGCCTGGCTGCTCGATGCCGGCTCCTGGGTGCTGTGGCTCGCGGCGGCGTGGATGGTGCTGCGCGTGGGAGGCTCGCTCGCGCCGCAGGGCGAGAACCCCGTCGGCGGGGCCGAC
>JAAZLF010000568.1 GCA_012799425.1 Actinomycetales bacterium
AGGGCGAGCTCCAGCAGACCTTGCACATGGGGGTCGTCGAGCCGGTAGAAGGCCCTTCTCCCCTCGCGGCGGACGGCGACGATGCGGTGTGCGCGCAGCAGCTGCAGGGCATGGGAGACGCCGGAGTCGGATCGACCGGTGGCGCGGGACAGGTCACCGACGCGCACCTCGCCGTCACCCAGGGCCAGCAGCAGGCGCAGGCGCCCGGGATCCCCGAGCAGGGAGAAGACGTCAGCGAGGTCCTCGACCGCGCGGTCCTCGGGGATCCGAGCGCGCAGCTCGTCGACGGAGGAATGCCCGGACTCCTCGATATCTGAATGACTGCTCATATGTTCATGATCGCATGCGGGCTGGCGCTTGGCGAGGCCTTGTGGCGGCCCCCTCCCGCCGGTACTCTCGCGCGAGTGCTCACGTACTGGTCGATCGCCGCCGCGGCGTTCCGGCAGTACTCGACCTATCGCCTGGCCACCGCCGCAGGGGTCTTCACCAACTCGGTCTTCGGCCTGATCCGGGCCTCGATCCTGTTCGCCGCGATCACCACCGCCGGCGGCGAGCTCAGCGGCTACACCATCGCGCAGGCCGCGACCTACGTCTGGCTCGGCCAGGCCCTGCTGGCGCCGATCGAGGCCTTCGGCACCCGCGAGGTCTCCCAGCGGGTGCACCAGGGGGACGTGGCGATCGATCTGCTGCGCCCCACCTCGTTCCTCGGCCTGTACTACGCGCAGAAGCTGGGGCGCTCCGCCTTCCTGCTGCTGGGCCGAGGGATCCCTCCGCTGCTGATCGGTGCACTGCTCACGGGCCTCGCCCTTCCCGCACAGCCCTGGTCCTACGCCCTGGGGATGCTGTCGCTCCTGCTGGCGATCACGGTCGCCTTCCTCGCGGACATGCTGGTGAACCTCAGCGCCTTCTGGCTGATCGAGACCCGTGGCCTGACCGTGGTCTACACGGCGGTGATGAACCTGCTGTCCGGTTTCCTGATCCCCATCGTGTGGTTCCCGGACTGGCTGCTGACCATCGCCCGGGCCACCCCCTTCCCCTCGATGATCCAGACACCCATCGACACCCTCTCGGGGCGGGTGCCGCCGCTCGAGGCGCTGCCCCTGGTGGGCATCCAGCTCGGCTGGGTCGTGGTGCTCGCCCTGGCGGCCGGTGCGATGCTGCGCGCCGGGGTGCGGAGCGTGGAGGTGCAGGGTGGCTGAGCGGCCCCGTCCCGCCCCCGAGGACCGCCCCGTCTCCACCGCGCGGATGGTCCGCACCCTCTACGGTTCGCGGATCCGCTCCCAGGCGAGCTTCCGCACCAGCTTCGTCTCCGACGTGCTCGGGCAGGTGCTCATCGTGGCCGTCGAGTTCCTCGAGCTGTGGGTGATCCTCACCCAGGTGGGCGTGCTCGGCGGGATGACGCTGACCCAGGTCGCCGTGGTCTACGGGCTCGGCGCGCTCGCCTTCGGCATCGCCGACATGCTCTTCGGCGAGATCGACGGCCTCTCCGCACAGATCCGCTCAGGGAAGCTCGAGGTGCTGCTGCTCCGGCCCGCACCGGTGCTGCTGCAGATCTCGAGCCTGGACCTCTCGCTGCGCCGCATCGGCCGGATCGCGGTGGGCCTGGCGATGTACGCGACCGCTCTCGCGATCGCCGGCTTCCAGCCCTCACCCCCGACCGTGCTGCTGGCCGTGCTCGCCCCGCTGGCCGGAGCGCTCCTGTTCGGGGCGCTGTTCACGATCGCCGGGGCGCTGCAGTTCTGGTTGATCGACGGCCGCGAGTTCGCGAACGCCTTCACCTACGGCGGCAACTATGTCGCCACCACCCCGGGCGCCGTCTTCGCCCTCCCGATGCGTGCCTTCTTCACCTTCGTCGTCCCCGCGACGCTGGTCGCCTACGCCCCCACCCTCGCACTGCTGGGCCTGCCTGGTCCGGCGCTGATCCCGGCCTGGTCGGGCTGGCTGGGTCTGCCCGCGGCAGTCCTGGCATGGATCGTCGCCGGAGCGCTCTGGCGCGCGGGGGTCCGCAGATACACAGGAGCCGGTGGATGAACCCCGCAGACCCGCCCCTTGTCCCCTCCCCCGTCGCACCCGGCCAGTCGCCCGCGGCGGTCGTGCTCAGCCGCGTGCGGCGCGACTACGTGGTCCGCGCCCCGGCTGCGGGCACACGCCGCCGACGGCGCCAGGTGGTGCGCGCGGTCGACGATCTCTCTCTGCGGATCGCGCCGGGCGAGACGGTCGGTTTCGTCGGCGCGAACGGCGCGGGCAAATCCACCACGATCAAGATGATGACCGGGATCCTGCAGCCCACGTCGGGGTCGCTGCGGATCCTGGGACACGACCCGGTGCCCGAGCGCCGCGCCCTGTCCCGGCGCATCGGGGTGGTCTTCGGCCAGCGCTCCCAGCTGTGGTGGGATCTGCCGCTGCGGGACAGCTACCGCATCCTGGGCACGATGCACCGTCTCACCGACCGTCAGCGCGAGGACCGCCTGGACCGGCTCGTGGCCGGGCTCGAGCTGGAGGGGTTCCTCGGACGCCCAGTGCGCCAGCTCTCCCTCGGCCAGCGCATGCGCGGCGAGGTCGCCGCGGCGCTGCTGCACTCCCCTGAGCTGGTGGTGCTCGATGAGCCGACGATCGGGCTGGACATGGTCTCCAAGGAGGGGCTGCGCCGGTTCCTGCGCGAGGACCGTGCGGAGCGGGGCACCACGCTGCTGCTGACCACGCACGACATGGGTGATGTGGAGAGGCTGTGCGACCGGATCGTGGTGGTGAACTCCGGCGCGGTCGCCTACGACGGTCCGCTGGAGTCGTTCCGTGAACGACTGGGCGCGCCCCGGGAGCTGATCGTCGACCTCGAGGCACCGGCCGCCGAGCTCGACCTGCCCGGGCCCGCGAGCACGCTCGCCGTCGAGGCCGAGGGGATCCGTCATCGGATCGCGTTCGCGGGGGCCGAGCTGACCGTGCCCGCTCTGCTGACCGCGATCAACCGCCAGGCCGAGGTCCGCGACCTGTCGCTGCGAGAGCCCGCGATCGAGGACCTGGTGCGACAGATCTACGCACGTCGTGGGCGGGACGAGCCGCGCTGACGATCCTCCCGTCGGCCGGACCTGCGGCCCTCGGGCCGGGCCGGCGACCCGATACCGTGGGGCACCTGCAGCCCGCACGGCCCTGAGGAGGAACATGGCTCGCTCGTACGCCACTGTCGGACAGATGCTGACCTACGCCGTGGATCGCGCCTCGCTCTCCCCGGAGCTCCAGGGCTCCGCACGCGTCGAGGTGATCCTGCGGCACATGCTCGAGTTCGTGCTGATGTCCCCGCGCAGCCGGGACGCCTTCCTGCGCACGGTGGCGCGCACCGAGCACACCACCGGCAGCATCGCCGCGGCCCCGCGACTGCGACGGACGTCGCCGGATCTGATCGCGGAGCTGCTGCCCAGCAAGGGCGATTCCGACGACGGCGCCCGCCTCGGCATCGCCCTGCGGGTCGGCGGGCCCTTCGGCACCAAACAGCTGCGCGAGATGCGCTCCGCGCTCGGCGCCTCGCCGCATCACCTGCTGCTGGCGATCGCCCGCCACACCGATCGCGCGGAGCTCGACGGCGAGGTCCCCGAGGGCGTGGTGGCCACCAGCTGGGCGCGGGTGGGCAGGAGAATGCCCAAGGCCGATCCGGGCCACGCCCACCTGTGGCAGACCCTCGGCGAGGTGGGCGAGAACGCCGGCCGTCCCGTCGTGCAGTTCCCGGTCAATGCCAAGAAGCTGCTCACCCGCACGTCCACCGCGCGCGAGTTCCGTGCGCACCTGGACGTGCTCCATCAGGCCAGCCGCACACTGCTGGGCACGAGCCCGCACTTCTCCACCCGCCGCGGTCAGACGGGCGCGCACCTGCAGGCCGGGGTGGGCCGGCAGCGCACCGGGCTCGAGTTCGGCGAGATCGAGGACGGCACCCCGGTGCACTTCCTGCGCACCGGTGAGGAGCCGGTCCCGCTGGGGATCGGGCGTCTGGACGGCCAGGAGGAGCGCGAGGCGGCGTCCGAGCGCCTGACGATGCTCGCGCGGCGCACCGCGTGGCGCACCGAGGCCGGCACGCCCCCGCCTCCCGGGGAGCTGATCGGTGAACCGGCCTCTCCGGAGCTGGAGGGAGCACGGCTGCTGCTGTGGGCGGTGTTCAACCCGATGCTGCTGCGCGACCGGGGCTTCGATCCCGCGCCCTCGCGCCGCCAGCCCGCGCTGACCGCCACCACGATGGGTCTGCGGCTGCTGCATCGCGGCGACGACTCCGGCACCGAGTACCGGCTCTGGGTGGGCGGAGACCGCGACTGGAGGAACCTCATCCCTCGGGTCACCCGGGAGGAGACCGGGCAGCGTCCCGCCGAGACCTATGCGGTCGCTCCGCGCAAGAGCCAGTCCACCGCCGATTTCGTGTGGGAGGTGCATCGCGCGCTGCGCTCGCTGACCATCTGATGTGCGCGCGGCACGGGTGCGCCGGGGCAGGAAGCCCGGCCGACGGCGCTGCGCGGCGGTGGGGTGGCAGGCGAGGACTGGGCGACCAGCGAGGGTGGGGCGACAATGGGGCGACAATAGGGTCATGGACGAGCGCAGCGACAGCACGATGTTGAACGGTCAGTACAAGGTGCGGGGCGGGAAGCTGGTCTCGGTCGACGTCACCGTCGCCGAGGATCGCATCGCCACCGCCCACGTCTTCGGAGACTTCTTCCTCGAGCCGGACGACGCCCTCGAGGACCTGAACGCGGCCCTCGTGGGCATGCCGGTGTCCTCGACCGCGGCAGAGCTCGCAGCGGCGGTGACCGCGCGGCTCGAGGCCCG
>JAAZLF010000569.1 GCA_012799425.1 Actinomycetales bacterium
GCAGGCCTTCGGCCCGATCTCCTACCGCTCGTACCTCGCAGCACGTCGATCAGGCAGGCCTACGGCCCGATCTCCTACCGCTCGTACCTCGCAGTACGTCGATCAGGCGGAGTGCGTGCCTGCCGAGCGCAGGTTCTCGCATGCCTCGACGATGCGAGCGGCCATGCCGGCCTCGGCCTTCTTGCCCCAGGCGCGGGGGTCGTAGGCCTTCTTGTTGCCCACATCGCCGTCGACCTTGAGCACGCCGTCGTAGTTCTCGAACATGTGCGAGACGACGGGGCGGGTGAAGGCGTACTGGGTGTCGGTGTCGATGTTCATCTTGATCGTGCCGTAGTCCAGCGCCTCCGCGATCTCCTCCTCGGTGGAGCCGGAGCCGCCGTGCATGACCAGGTCGAAGGGCTGGTCCTTGCCGTACTTCTCGCCGACGACCTTCTGGATATCGTCCAGGACCTTGGGGCGCAGCTTGACGTTGCCCGGCTTGTACACGCCGTGCACGTTGCCGAAGGTGAGGGCGGTCAGGTAGCGGCCGCGCTCGCCCAGGCCGAGCTTGGCGGCGGTCTTCAGGCCGTCCTCGGGGGTGGAGAAGAGCTTGTCGTTGGAGACGTTGGCGACCACGCCATCCTCTTCGCCGCCGACGACGCCGACCTCGATCTCGAGGATCTTCTTGGCCTCGACGGACTTCTCGAGCAGGCGCTCGGCGATCTCGAGGTTCTCGTCGACCGGCACGGCGGAGCCGTCCCACATGTGCGACTGGAACAGCGGGTTCAGACCCTTCTTCACGCGGTTCTCGAGATCCCACTCGATGAGCGGCTCGACCCAGGTGGGAAGGACCTCCTTGGCGCAGTGGTCGGTGTGCAGCGCGACGTTGATCGGGTAGTTCTTCGCCACGGCGTGGACGAACTCGGCCAGCGCGATCGAACCGGCGACGCGGTCCTTGACGGTGGAGCCGGAGAGGTACTCGGCGCCGCCGAAGGACACCTGGATGATGCCGTCGGAGTTCGCCTCGGTGAAGCCCTGCAGCGCCGCGATGGCGGTCTGCGAGCTGGAGACGTTGACGGCGGGGTAGGCGAACTTTCCGGCCTTGGCCCGGTCGATCATCTCGACGTACTGATCCGGGGTGACGACTGCCATGGGGCATTCTCCTTCGCTGAAGCAGTGGGCGACGGCCGGCGGTGAGGAGCACCGCGCAGGGCCGTCCTATCGCACCCATTGTTCCACAGCGTCCCTGACGGGCCGCTGTCCGAGGTCCTTGGTGGACAGCGCGGCCGGGCGGGCTGCGCGACCCGTGCTCAGCGCAGCGGCCCCTCGGGGATCTGGGCGTGCTGGAGGATCCAGCTGTGCATCGCGATCGCGGCGGCGGCCGCGACGTTGATCGAGCGGGTGGAGCCGAACTGGGTGATGCCCACCACGAGGTCGGCGGCGGCCAGGATCTCGGCGCTGACGCCGGGGCCCTCCTGTCCCACCACCAGCAGTGCGTTCGCAGGCAGCGGGGTGCGCTCGATCGGCAGCGCTCCCTCGACCAGGTCGATCGCGACGATCGGGCGCTCGTGGTCGCGGGCCCAGTCGATCAGGTGCTTGGCGTCGGGGTGGTGGATCTCGTGCTGGTAGCGGTCGGTGACCATGGCGCCGCGCCGGTTCCAGCGGCGCCTGCCGACGATGTGGAACGCCCCGACGGCGAAGGCGTTGGCGGTGCGCACCACGGAGCCGATGTTCGCGTCGTGCTCGAGGTTCTCGATCGCGACGTGCAGGCCGTGGCGTGCGGTGTCGAGCTCGGCGACGATCGCCTCGCGGCGCCAGTAGCGGAAGCGGTCCTCGACGTTGCGGCGATCGCCGTGCTCGAGCAGCTCGGGGTCCAGGCGTGGATCCGCGGGCCAGGGCCGCGGGTGCGGGCCGACGCCGACCTCTCGGGCCCCGCCCGGCCCGAGGCCTTCGCCCGCTCGTGCGGCGGTCATCGCTCCTCGGGCCGTGCGGGCTCATCCGACTGGTCGCCGGCCCGCGGGCTGTCCGGTTCGAGCTCGTCGAGATGCTCCTGATCGGGGTCGGGCAGGCCGAGCTCGCGGCGCCTCCTCTCCCGCAGGATCAGCCGGATCACGAACCATACGATCACCAGCGCGACGATCGCGTAGACGACGTTCGAGAAGATGTCGGTGTACGGCTCGATCACGGTCCAGTTGCTGCCCATGTAGTAGCCGATGGACAGGAAGATGGTGTTCCAGATCGCGCTGCCTGCGGCGGTGAGCAGGGTGAACATCCCCACCGGCATCGCGTACAGGCCCGCCGGCACCGAGATCAGGGAGCGGACCCCGGGCACCATCCGACCGAAGAAGATCGCCTTGCGGCCGTGCTCGTCCATGAAGGCGACGGACTTGTCGTAGTCCTCGACGTGCACCAGCGGCATCCGGATCACGATGCGTCGCAGCCGCTCGGGCCCCAGCAGCCTGCCCAGGCCGTAGAGCACCCAGGCCCCGATCACGGAGCCGGTCACGGACGCCAGGAGCATCACCCAGTAGGACTGCTCCGGCCCTGCGGCGGCCACACCGGCCAGCGGCAGGATCACCTCGGAGGGGATCGGCGGGAACAGGTTCTCGGCGAAGATCAGCAGGAGGACGCCGAACGCGCCGAAGCTGTTCATGGTCTCGACCGCCCAGTCGACGATGTTCATGCGTGTCCCCTCGGCAGGAGTGCGGTGACGGGCGGGGCCAGGCGGCCCGCGCGGGAACGGGCTCCGGTCCGCCGCCCATCGTAGGTGCACGCCGGATCTCTGCGAGCGACCGGACGGTCATCTTCCCCGGACCTTCACGGTCGCTGTTCCACCCGCTCACAGCCCGCCCTCAGGTCTACTCTGTGCGCATGACGTTCAACCCGAATGCGGAGATCCGCTCCGACAACGTCGCCGGCACCGGCGGCGGTGGCGGCTCCCGCCCCGGCCGGCGTGGCGGGAGCGGCGGGGGCCGACGGGGCGGCGGGCTGAAGATCGGTGGGGCCGGCGGCGCCGTGCTGCTGGTGGTCGTGGTGATCTGCACCGTGATGGGGAACAACCCGCTCGATCTGCTGGGCGGCTCTTCGGCGCGGGGGCCTGTCGCCGAGGGCAGCTCGCTGGAGCACTGCTTGACCGGCGCCGACGCGAACGAGCGGGACGACTGCCTGGTGCAGGCGACCGTCGAGTCGGGCGATTCGCTCTGGGCACGGCTGGGGCCGCAGGAGGGCATCGACTTCGTCGAGGCGCAGGGCCGTGTGTTCAGCGGCTCGGTGCAGACGGGCTGCGGCGCGGCCACGGCGGACATCGGTCCGTTCTACTGCCCGGCGGACATGACGCTGTACGTGGACGTGGCCTTCTTCGATGCGCTGTCCTCGCAGTACGGAGCTGACGACGGCCAGCTGGCGAAGATGTACGTGGTCGCCCATGAGTACGGCCATCACATCCAGCACCTGGACGGGACGATGCAGGCCGCGGACCGCAGCCGGACCGGGCCGCAGTCCGAAGTGGTGCGGCTGGAGCTGCAGGCCGACTGCTACGCCGGGGTGTGGGCGCATCATGCCGCGAACACCACCGACGACGACGGCAATACCATGCTGCTGCCGCTGACGACGGCGGACATCGAGTCCGCGCTCTCCGCGGCCAGCGCCGTCGGCGACGATCACCTCCAGGGCGAGGTCGCCCGCGGCCAGGTCCAGCCCGAGACCTGGACGCACGGCTCCTCCGAGCAGCGCCGGAGCTGGTTCACCACCGGCTATGAGGAGGGCACCGTCGCCTCCTGCGACACGTTCTCCGCCGAGCGGGTCTGAGGGACGCTCAGATCTCGAGCTCGGAGATGTCGTATGCCGCGAGGTAGCGATAGCCGGCGGCCTCGACCGCTTCGCGGGAGGCCTCGGAACGGTGCACGATGACGGCGACCGCGTCGATCTGGGCGCCGACCTCGGTGAGCGCCTCGCAGGCGGTCAGCACGCTGCCTCCGGTGGTGGAGGTGTCCTCGACGGCGACCACGCGCCGGCCGGTGACGTCGGGGCCCTCGATGCGGCGCTGCAGGCCATGGGCCTTGTTGGCCTTGCGCACCACGAAGGCGTCGAGCGCGGCCCGGGCCGGATCGGCGGCGGAGGCGTGCAGGATGGAGGTCGCCACCGGATCCGCGCCGAGCGTCAGACCGCCGACGGCCTCGACACCGGGGACCAGCCCCTCACGGTCCAGCAGGTCCAGCATCACACGCCCCACCAGCGGCGAGGCCTCGTGGTGAAGGGTGATCCGGCGCAGGTCGACGTAGTGGTCGGCCTCGGCGCCCGAGGAGAGGGTGACGCGACCGCGCACCACGGCGAGGTCGCGGATCAGGACGCGCAGGCGCTCGCGGGCCTCGTCGATCGGGAGGGGCTGGGCGGTGTCGATGCTGGTGCCGGACATGCGGTCACAATAGTGGAACGTGCCGCGCCGGCGTGCGGGCGCCCACGTCGGCCGCCTCAGGACTCCGCTCCGCGAGGTGGCCCGTCCCCGCGGCCAGCGGTCCTCAGCTCACGTCTCGTCCTCGCGCTGCCAGGGGGCGTGGAGGTTCCGACGCGAGGCCCTGCGCTGCGAGCGCTGCACCGAACGGGCCTGGAGCCGCCGGTACCAGTCGGGCGAGGTGATCGCCCGCACGAGGGGCCGCGGGGCGATGCGCGAGAACTCCCCGGCGGTGCGGTACTTCACCGACGGGATCGACAGCACGTTGCCCTTGGCGGTGTCCTTGAGCGCCTGCTCGACCACGTACGGGGCCTTCAGCCAGGTGATCCGGGGGAGGCCGTCCATGCTCATCGAGGCGCGCTCGTGGAACTCGGTCTGCACGAATCCGGGCAGCAGCGCAGTGGCGGAGACCCCTGTGCCCTTGAGCTCCATGGCGAGGGACTCGGTGAACACGGTGACCCAGCTCTTGGAGGCGGCGTACGGCCCGGCGGTGGTGTAGCCGGCCAGCGAGCTGACGTTGAGGATGGCGCCCTTGCGCCGCTGGACCATGGTGCGGGCGGCGGCGTGGGAGAGCACCAGCACGGCGCGCATCAGGGTGTCCATCTGCTTCTCGTGGTCCTCCACGCCGACTTCCAGGAAGCCTCCGCGCAGCCCGTAGCCGGCATTGTTGACCAGCAGGTCGACGCGGTCGACGGGATCCGTCAGGCGCAGGGCCACCCGTTCGAGCTCCTCGCGGTCGGAGAGGTCCGCGGGGAGCACCTCGACGGTGACGGAGTGGACGTCCCGGATCTGCTCAGCCACTGCGGCGAGCCGGTCCTGGTCCCGGGAGACCAGCACGAGATCGTGCCCGGTCCCGGCCAGCTGCCAGGCGAATTCGAGGCCCAGTCCGGAGGTCGATCCGGTGACGAGTGCGCGCGCCATGGCCCGAGCTTACGACTCCGCGACCGGTTCGTCGCGGACCTTCGGACCCCCGTAGGATCGGCGCCATGCGCATCGCGACCTGGAACATCAATTCACTGCGTGCCCGGATGGATCGGGTGCTCGCCTTCCTCGAGCGGCATGACATCGACGTGCTCGCACTGCAGGAGCTCAAGGCCAAGCCCGAGCAGCTGGATCTCACCCGCTTCGAGGAGGCGGGGTACGAGGTCGCCGTGCACGGCCTGAACCAGTGGAACGGGGTGGGGCTGATCTCGCGCGTCGGCCTGAGCGATGTGCGCACAGAGCTGCCGGCCGTGCCCACCTGGCCGGAGGACGAGACCGGGGTGGTCGAGGCCCGCGCTCTCGGTGCCGTGGTGGGCGATGGCCTGCGGATCTGGTCGCTGTACGTGCCCAACGGCCGCGAGCTCGGGCACCCGCACTACGAGTACAAGCTGCGCTGGTACGAGGCGCTGCGGGCCGAGGGGGTCCGGGAGCTCGCCGCGGAGGCGTCGGCCCGGGCGGTGCTGGTGGGTGACTTCAACGTCGCCCCGTTCGACGAGGACGTGTGGGACATGGAGGCCTTCGCGGACAAGACCCACGTCACCCCGCCTGAGCGCGCCGCATTCCAGTCGGTGGTCGATGCCGGCTACGCCGATGTGGTGCGCGCCGACCACCCCGGCCCGGGCGTCTACACCTACTGGGACTACCAGGCGCTGCGCTTCCCGAAGAAGGAGGGCATGCGCATCGACTTCGTGCTGGGCTCGCCCGCTGTGCAGTCCGCGGTCACCGGCTCGTTCATCGACCGCGAGGAGCGCAAGGGCAAGGGTGCCTCGGACCACGTGCCCGTCATCCTGGACATCGAGGTGGGTCCGTGAGCGACAACCCGTTCGCCCCGCCCGGCGGTCCCGTCGAGGGCTAC